>JAGGUL010000013.1 GCA_021158525.1 Candidatus Hydrothermota bacterium
AGAAATTAACAGGGCTATAGTCAGGTTGTATAATCAGCTTGAGAGGGTTCACAGGAGGAAAGGAGGTTAACCAGCGATGAGTGAGAAAACGAAGATTTCGGTAAGAACTAATTTTGAGGAAGAGGGCGAAGGCGGAAATTTGACAAAATCGACAGCTTTAGTTTATAAATAGGCACTCAACAAGGAGAGAAGCCATGGAACTTTTTCTCGGAAACGTTGAAGAAAAGAGACACGAGGGAGTGGAGAAGTACGATGTCATCATCGTGGGCGCAGGTCCCGCCGGGCTCACGGCAGGGATTTACGCCAAACGTTCGGGCTTAACCGCAGTGATCCTCGACAAAAAACCCGCAGGAGGGCTCGCTTCAGAGGCGCCGCTCGTCGAGAACTATCCGGGCTTCAAGAGCATACCCGGCAGCGAACTGGCGAACCTCATAGAGGAACACGCGCGGGAATACGTGGAAGTCAGGGAAATGGAGGGCGTGCAGGATCTGAAAATCGAAAACGGTGCCTTTCGCGTCACGACGGAAAAGGGCGAATACGAGGGCAAAGGCGTGGTCCTCGCAACGGGAACGACCCACAGGGTTCTGGGGATCAAAGGGGAAAGGGAGTTTTACGGGAGAGGCCTTTCCTACTGTGTAACCTGCGACGGATACCTCTTCAAGGGGGGCAAAGTGGCCGTTATAGGCGGCGGCAACTCGGGCGCCGCGGCCGCCCTTTTCCTTAAATCCATTGGCGCCGAACCTCTCGTGATCGAGTTCATGGACCGTTACATGTGCGAGGATGCCTATGTTAAGAAGCTCGAGGAGGAAGGCATACCTTACTTGATGTACCGGGAGACAACCGAGATTTTCGGCGACGAGAAAGTGAAAGGCATCAGGATTAAAAAGAGGGACGGGAGCGGCGAGGAGACCTACGAGGTCGACGGGGTTTTCATTTACGTCGGGCTCGTTCCCCAATCAGAGCTCGCGAGGAACATCGGCGTCGAGCTGACCGAAAAGGGCTACGTGAAAACCGACGTCTTTCAGAGGACCAATGTAGAGAGGTTCTATGCGGCAGGAGACATAACGGGCGGAGTGGCACAGATAGTCGTGGCCGCTGCCCAGGGAGCAATTGCCGCTCTCTCCGCCTACGAAGATATAAAGCTTAAGGGCTGATGATCGAGATAGACGGCTCTTATGGAGAAGGGGGCGGGCAGATACTGAGGACCGCCCTCTTCCTCTCTCTTTTGACTCAAAAGCCCTTCAGGGCTTTTAACATTAGAAAAGGGCGTTCCAAACCGGGGCTTAAGCCTCAACACCTTCACATCATAAAGGCCCTCCTCGAGCTGACGGATAGCAGGGTAGAGGGGGCGAGGGAAGGCTCACTCTCCATAAAGTTCTATCCCGGACCCATCCGCGGCGGCAGGCTTCGTGTGGACATAGGGACTGCGGGATCGATCCCCCTCTTCCTTCAGACCCTTCTGCCGGTCTCGTTTTTCGCCGAGAGGGATGTGGACCTCACGATAAGGGGAGGCACCGATGTCTCTGGGAGCATGACGGCCGACTACTTCGCCCACGTGCTTTTGCCCCACGTGAGACACCTCGCCAGAAAGGCAGAACTCCATGTAATTCGGAGAGGATTTTACCCCCGTGGAGGCGGCGAGATCAGGCTGCTCGTGAGGCCACACCTCGGCAACCTGCTGTCCGGAGAGAGGACCGCAGAGAACTTCCTCAAACTGAACCAGCCCTTTTCCCTCGATGAGAGGGGCGAGCTCAAGGAGATCCTCATTTTTTTCCTTTCCTGGGATGGGCTCAAAAACAGGGAGGTGGCCGAGAGGCAGGCGAGAGCCGCCGTGAAAGCCATCAAGATGCGGTATCCGGTTCCCGTGAGGGAGAAGATATCCTATTTTTCCACCTTATCGCCGGGAACTTCCATAACCCTCGTCGCGCGTTTCAAGAAGGGCCTGATGGGTTCCGACGGCCTTGGGAAAAAGGGCAAGCCCGCCGAAAAGGTGGGGGAAGATGCCGCACTGAAACTGATAGATGAGATCGAGAGCGGGGCGACGGTGGACGTTCACCTGTGTGATAACCTGATACCCTACCTCGCTCTCTTCGGTGGACGGATAAAGGTCCGGGAGACATCCTCCCACACGCGTTCAAACATCTGGATTTCTGAGAAATTCCTCGGGAAAAGGTTTGTTGCGGCGGGGAACCTCATCGAGGTTCCCCGCCGCTGAAAAATTGTCTATTCCTTGATGTCCTTCGTCAGTTCCTCCCAGACGCCCGGCTTGTCCCTGTTCCTCAGGTAATAGTCGATGTACTTTGCCGCCACTTTTCCCGTTCCGGCCGCCAGGATAACTGTGGCCGCGCCGGTCATGATGTCACCGCCCGTGAAAACGCCTTCCTTTGTCGTGGCACCTGTTGTGGGAGAGGAAACTAATGTCCCCCATCGGGTGGTCTTAAGCCCGGGGGTTGTCTGGGGAACGACGGGATTGGGCACCTGTCCGATCGCCTCGACCACAGTGTCGACGGGCACTCTGAATTCAGAACCCTTTATGGGAACGGGCCTTCTCCTTCCCGATTCGTCGGGCTCTCCGAGTTCCATCTTTATGAGCTCGGCCTTGCGGACCCATCCGCTCTCATCTCCGTAAAAGGCCACTGGATTGTGAAGGATCATGAACTTTATGCCTTCTTCCTTGGCGTTTTCTATCTCCTCGATTCGAGCCGTCATCTCCTTCCAGGAACGCCTGTAAACTATTGTGACCTCACTGGCACCCGACCTCAGAGCACACCTGGCGGCATCCATGGCAACGTTTCCGGCTCCGACCACGATCACCCTGTCTCCCACCTTCACGGGGGTATCGTACTCGGGGAACATATAGGCTTTCATCAGGTTAACCCTGGTCAGGAACTCGTTCGCCGAATAAATACCGAGGAGGTTCTCTCCCGGTATGCCCATGAACCGTGGATATCCGGCTCCCGTCCCGACGAAGAAGGCGTCGAAACCCTCCTTCTCCCTGAGTTCGTCGAGGGTCATGGTCTTGCCCACTATGAAGTTCGTCACTATCTCTACGCCGAGCCTCTTCACGTAATCTATCTCCCTGGCAACTATCTCTTTGGGGAGCCTGAACTGCGGAATGCCGTACATGAGCACGCCGCCGGGCTTATGAAGGGCCTCAAAAATAGTGACCTTGTGACCCATCTGAACGAGCTCACTGGCACAGACGAGCCCAGAAGGTCCTGAGCCTATAACGGCCACCTTGAACCCTGTGGGCGGTGGGATCTCCGGGATCTCAACCTCACCCTGGGCCGCCTCGTAATCGGCGACGAACCTCTCGAGTCTCCCTATGGCAACGGGTTCACCCTTCTTGCCTATAATGCAGACTTCCTCGCACTGCTCCTCCTGAGGACAGACCCTTCCACACATCGCGGGAAGAGGGTTGTTTTCCTTTATCTTCTTGCTGGCCTCGACAAACTTTCCCTGCTGAATCAGGGCTATAAAGGCGGGTATGTCTATGTTCACCGGACAACCCTTTACACAGGGCGGTCTCTTGCAGAGGATACACCTCTCGGCCTCCTTGATGGCCTCCTCGGGGGTATAACCGAGCGCGACCTCCTCAAAGGTCTTGATCCTCTCTTTTGGGTCGCGTTTTTTCATCGGAACTCTGTTGAGTATCAGTCTTCCCATTTTCACGCTCTCCCAGATTTTTTGATTTCCTCGAGAAACCTTTCGAGAGAAGCTTTCTCTTCCTCCCTGTACATTCCGAGACGCTTCATGAGGAGGTCGAAATTAACCTCGTGGGCATCGAATTCGGGACCGTCGATGCAGGCGAACTTGGTCTTTCCTCCGACCTCGACCCTGCAGGCTCCACACATCCCGGTGCCGTCGACCATGATCGGATTCAGGCTCACTATCGTCTTAACCCCATATGGCTTCGTGACGTTCGCGGTGGCCTTCATCATGGGAACAGGCCCCACGGAGAAAACCCTGTCGATCTTCCTTCCCTCTTTCAGGAAATCGGCGAGCACCTCCGTAACAAATCCCTTTCTGCCATAACTCCCGTCATCGGTGGTTATGTAAACCTCGTCGCTGATCTCCCTCATCTCATCCTCGAGGATGACCAGATCCTTCGTCCTGGCGCCGATGGCTGTTATCACGTAGTTGCCCTTCTCTTTAATCGCCTTCACGAGAGGATAGAGCACCGCCGTCCCAAAGCCGCCTCCCAGGGTCATAACCGTCCCGAAATTCTCGATCTCGGTGGGCTTTCCGAGGGGTCCGACGAAATCCAGTATTTCGTCGCCTTCCTCCAGCGTCCCGAGCAATTTCGTGGTCTTGCCCACTTCCTGAAATATTATCGTGACCGATCCCTTTTCCCTGTCAGATCCCGCTACCGTTAGCGGTATCCTCTCTCCTCTCTCGTTCACGCGCAGGATGATAAACTGTCCGGGCTTAGCGTTTCGGGCCACATAGGGTGCCTCTATGACGAACATCTTGGAGTCAGGCCCCAACACCCTTTTCTTCACTATTTTATATCCCATAATCCGACCTCTTTTTGTTTTTTCCGTTAGAAAAATCCCCTCTTACCCGGCTCCATCAAGCGAATCCAGCTGTCCTTCTGGATTACCTGAGCCTTCTCAGATCCCTCTCATCCCTCTTTTTAACGATCTCGGAGGCTATGTCGAGGAGCTTGAGGACGATGGGGTCCGCGAGCTTGTAATAAACGTTAACTCCCTTTTTCCAAGAGACAAGAAAGCCGGCCTGTTTAAGGATGGACAGGTGCCTGGAAACGGCGGATTGATCGATATTTAAGAGCGGTATCAAGTCGCAGACACATTTCTCACCGTCCTTAAGTATCTCCAGTATGCTGATCCTCCTTCCACATGCGAGGGCTTTGAACACCTCTTTTCTTGGATCATCGATGTCGCGTATATATCTCACTACTCTACCCTCCCTTTGGAAGTATGATGATAAAATGCGAGGCCAGATATGTCAAGTTCTAAAATTGTTCATAGAATAGAGTG
>JAGGUL010000067.1 GCA_021158525.1 Candidatus Hydrothermota bacterium
AACGAGAAAGCCTTTGCCAGGTTTGCCGTGATCCATTGAATTTCCCTCACAGGCTGTGAGTTATTTGAGGAGAAGATTTTGAAAGTAAGTCTTGCATTAAATTGAGTAAAGGAGGGAGTTATGTCCAATAAAACTGCTGTTGTTGTTCTGGTGTTGCTCGCTGGGATTATGAGCGCCAGGCAGCAGCTCTTTGTGAGCCCTGGCGGGCCGGGGAACTTGCCCGGTGAGAATTTAATGAAGTCGAAAGGATTCCTGGGAACGGGTGGACCCGATGAATACGGTTACAGGTGGATAGATTCCGATACAGTCGGCGGACCGGTTTATAACTGGGTGGATATAACGTCGACAGGCGTCGAGGTTACAGGACTCGCCGATGACAACGTTGTTGGACCTTTCGATATAGGCTTTGATTTCCCCTTTTACTGGTATAAGGTCAACAGGTTCTGGATAAATTCGAACGGTGTTATATCTTTTTCCTCGAATTGGCTCTGGATTCCTTATGATGGAGGAAGCATAATCCCCAACCCGATTTTGCCCAATGATGTGGTGGCGCCTCTCGGAGGTGATTTGAATTTTGCCCTCGGAAGGGGGAGAGTTTATTATTACACGAACAACAGGGATTCTCTTGTGGTCTCCTTTATCGATGTTCCTGAGTGGCATTATGGCAGCGACACAGCTGGTTCACATACCTTTCAGTTGATCCTGTATAAGGGTGATTCCTCAATTACATTTCAGTACGGTCCCCAGAGAGGTTTTTTCCAATACGGTTATCCTGGGATTGTCCCAGCCTGTGGGATCGGCATTGAAAACGCCACCGGACAGATTGGATTGCAGTATCTGTTAAATAACAACCCGACTCAAAATCTGTATGAGGATTCGCTGGCAATTTTGTTTTATCCTCCTGACACCACAGAGCTTCAGATCAGAGACATAGGGGTCCTGGAATCGGCGAATGAGGGCAACATGGGCTTTTTCCTCATGGTGGGCGACACTTTTAGGCCCTATATGATCGTGGAAAACACCGGCAACCAGGACGTCGGTTGTTACTCAGTCTGTTTCAGGATAAAAAGGCTTCCAGGTACATATGTTTATGTCGATTCAGTTGTGGGAGGCCCGCTCGCCGTCGGCGCAAGGGATACCCTCTTCTTTGCACAATGGGTACCTTCAGAAATCACGAAGTATATGATCAGGAGTAAGGTGCAGCTCATCGGCGATATGCTCCCCTCCAATGACAGCGTGATTGTTGATATGAGAACAACACCTGTAGAAGGCTGGCTGACATATTTGAACGATACAGTGAATTTCACCCTGTATAGCTGGTTAACCGCATGGGGCGGTTACGGAGCGAGATTTACACCTCCCTATTACCCCTGTGACGTTGAATCGGTTGCTTTGCTTCTCAGCACGGGCGGAATGGGAACTGCGGATGCTATACTGATGGTCATGGATGATGACGGACCTGACGGAATGCCCGGAACGATTCTCCTGCAGGACACTGTGACCGTGGCTGATACACTGGAATGGTATTTCCTGACGATAGAACCAGGCCAGATAGTGATCAGCGAAGGCTCTTTCTATGTGGGATTTATACAGTTGGAGAATAGAAAACCTTCCCTTGCTTTTGACTATACACCCCCGGTTTCCCGGCAGGCTATGGAATACACAGGGACCTGGGCTCCCTACAGGCTCAGAGATTTCGTGGACCCAGCGATCAAGGTCTACATTAAACCCAAAAATGTTGAAACTGACGAAAAAATGCAATTTGCATCGAAAGCTGATGATATGCCGAGGGTATTATCCCTGACTCCCGGCATAGCAAGAGATTACCTGAAGGTGGTTCTTTCGAGTCCAGGCCTGGGAGATATATCTATCGATCTTTATGATGTGAGCGGAAAGCTGGTTAAAAGCGTTGAGAAGGTTGACCTTTCTCCAGGGAAAAACGAGCTCACCATCGATACTTCCGGGCTTCCCGATGGCGTTTATTTTCTCTCTCTCAGAAAGCGCAGGAAGGATATATCCGCGAGGTTTGTTGTCCTCCACTGAGGTTACGGAAGCCAGAGGGGATAGAGGGCCAGGCTAATGTGGAAAAGCCGTTCTTGCTAAAGACAAAAAAGCGGGCGAGGGGACTCGAACCCCCGACCCCCAGCTTGGGAAGCTGGTGCTCTGCCACGTGAGCTACGCCCGCACGTGTATATATTTTTACTCATAGGCACAAACATGTCAAGGTAGGTGAGAACTTTCTCCGGGATTTATTGAAACCGGCTATTAAACGTTGTAAAGCGGTTCATTCTATGAGGGGCTTATAGTGGCCTCTATTTTAATTTATAATTTGGAGATGTCTCAGATTCAGGTCAAGCTCGCCAATTTTTTCCCACGGCCGTTGAACCTGATCTATGCAGCAGCGCGAACCTGCTATTCCCGGCATGGGATAGTCGATCCCCAAAATGTCGACGAGGATAAGAGGGATTCCCTGGTTGAGTTTCTGAAGAGGGCGGGGCACCTCACGACCTTTCAGCACGTGAACCTCCAGTACGCGATTTCGGGAGTGTCCCGTTATCTGATCTGGTCCCTCCTGCACAGTCACCCTTTCTATAATTCAGATCAGGTGAGCCAGAGATACGTTGAGGTCAAACCGGGGAGCTATTATTTGCCCGAGATCGGCGGGAAGCCCCTGGAGATCTACAAGAGAGCCGTCGAATTTCAGAGCGAGACTTACAGGAAATTGACGGAGATGCTGATACCTCCCGTTGAATCGGAACTCCTGAGGCGATTCAGGTACATGGCGAGGCGGCCGGAGCTATTGAAACGTGAGAGCAAAAAGAGGGCCATGGAAGTGGCCAGATATGTGCTACCCATAGGGACCCTGGCCTATCTGTACCACACGATTAACCTCGTTACCCTCCTGAGGTACTGGAAGCTCAGGAAGGAGGTCCATCCTCGAAAGGAGGCCGAGGAAGTCGTGAATCAGATGGTGAGCGAGTTTTTGAGGGCAGTGCCGGAGGCCGAATTTTTGTTCGATGAGGAATCGGACGGGTACAGAGAGACAACCGTTTTTCCTGAGGAAGGGGATAGGATGAGGTTCGTTCGCGAGTTCGACAGTTCCCTTGAGGGAAGAGCCTCAAAGCTCATCGGTTACAAGGAAAATAACGAAAAGCTCCTCGCTGACTCGGTTAGGGAGGTCCTGGGATTGTCGAGGGAGACCCTGAAGGACGAGGAGGCGATCGCCCTTGCCATGGATCCGGCGAGAAACGGGGAACTCGCCCACATGTTCAACCTCACTTATCATTCACAGGTTCAGCGGGCCATGGCCCATGTCTCATATACCTTCAGGAAGAAGCTTTCCCACACCGCCGATTCTCAGGAACAGAGGCACAGGACGGCCCACGGGAGCAGGCCCTGTCTTCTCGCCCATTTCCCAGAGGAGCCCGACTACATAACTCCAACTCTCATAAAAACTTCGCCGGAAATAGAGGCCTTTTACCGCGAGTCCCTCGAGAGGCTGTGGGACATGATCGGCGCCTTCGAAAGGGCCGGCGGGGACAGAGAATACTCACTTTACCTCTTGCCCAATGCCCTTTCCATCAGATACACCGAGTCGATCGATTTGCTGGGCTTGAGGCACAAGATGGCCATGAGGCTGTGTTATAACGCCCAGGAGGAGATATGGAGGGCCACCCTCGACGAGAAGGAGCAGATAGAAGCTGTGAATCCGACGATAGGGAAGTACCTGCTCCCTCCCTGTTCATTGAGGTACAGGGCCGGGCTCAGGCCCTATTGTCCCGAGGGAAAGCATTACTGCGGCGTGAAGGTCTGGCTCGAGGGCCTCAAGAGGTCGGACCGCGTCATTTAGCCGAGCAATTCCGCTATTCTCATGGCGGCTTTCCTCGTCGCTCCGCCGGCTCCCAGAATTTGCCGCAGCTGTCGGAGTTCTTCCTTTTTCTTCCTATATAGGTCGGGATCTAAGAGAAGGGATACGGCCTCCCTGGCTATCTTCTTCTCGTCGATGTGCTGAATGTATTCTCTGACCACTTCTCTGCCGAGCAATATGTTGACGAGGCTGACGTAGGGAACCTTGGCGAGCCTTTTCCCGAGAAACCAGGAGAGGTCCGAGAGCATATAGAGGACGGACATCGGTTTTTCGAGGAGACCGGCCTCGAGGCTCACAGTGCCCGAAGCTACTATGGCATAATCGGAAGCCCGCAGTATCCCCCTTGCTCTTCCCCTGAATACCCTGGTATCATGGGCCTCGAGTTGGCTGCCCAGGCCCTCGTCGTGCAGGAGGGAAAAGAGAAACCTGCAGCCCGGAAGTTCCCTTCTGATCTCTTCCCTGATGTTTATGAGGCGTGGAAGGAGTCTCCTGATCTCGTCGACACGGGAGCCGGGCAACATCGCTATGTGTGGAACGTCGCCGTCCCTCTCCACTTCATCGCTGTCCTCGCTGAGCATGTCGATGAGGGGATGCCCCACGTATTCGGCCCTGACGCCCCTTTTCCTGAGGAAATCCTCCTCAAAGGGAAGGATCACCAGTGCCCTGTCGATGTACTTGCGGAGGAGATGGGTCCTCCAGGTGCCCCAGGCCCACACCTGAGGTACTATGTAGTAGACAGTTTTGATCCCGGCGTTGTGAAGATAACGGGCCAATCGCAGGTTAAAACCGGGATAATCGATGAAGACGGCGAGATCGGCCTCTTTTATGGCCCTTCTCACCAGAGTTTTCATAATGTCCAGTACCTGTTTGATGTGCAGGAGGGCTTCCTGGAATCCCACAATGGCGAGTTTCTCCGGGGGGATCAGGATTTCTACGCCTTCATTTGCCATCTCTGGCCCACCGAGGCCCAGAAATCTCGCGCCGGGCAGCAGTTTCCGGAGTTCCCTGACAAGCCTTGCTCCGTGAATGTCCCCTGACGGTTCTCCGGAAGATAGAAATATGACGGGGTTTTTCCGCGAGGATCCCATGTCTCAATGGAGAAGCAGGATGCTGTATCTCCTTTCTGTCTTCCTGCCCCTGAGGAGGACCCTGTAGATTCCCGAGGGAAGTGCGGTTGTTACGGGTATGATCAGGCTGCTTTTGTCACGTCCAATCCCGATGTTCGGGACTTTCAGGATGGTCCTGCCATCAGCTCCGTATAAGAACAGGTCAGCTATGTCGTCGAGGGCAGAGGAGGGAACGGAAAGGGAAGGGGCCTTGCATACGAATAAGGGGGTCGCGTCGGTTGAAACCGTGCGGTGAGAGAGGGTGGTTTCCTTCGCAGATACCCACGGCGGAATGTAGAGCACTGCGGAGCTGTCGACCGGAACCCTTAAAGGGGGCTCCCCGTTGCAGAGGTACTCGAGGTACCAGTAGTTTCCGCCGAGGGCAGAGGCATCCTGGATGCCTATCGTCTCATCGGAATAGCTCTCCATGTGGAGGTATAGAAGCTCGATGTAGCCCGTGGGCGTGAGGATTACCTCAAAAGTGTTCCTTCCGGGAAGTCCCACGATTGGGACCCTGTAAAATTCGATAACGGTATAGCTTCCGAAATCCTGGCGGTATACCCCGGCCAGGGAATCTTCGGGGTTCAAGTCGCTCCAGTAGAGCGCTATAAGGTCCCCCACGTCGTAAATGTGGGTGGGCAGACATTCGTTCTCGATCCCCACATATTCATCGACGAAGTAAACGAGGCCGTTTGATCCGATAACGGCGTAGTTGTACAGTGCATCGTAAAAGGGAAAGGAGAAGGGCAGGTCAATCGTCGTGTAATCGTCATCTCCGAGATCGAGACGGGTCCCCGTCTCCGTTATGTCCTCCCAGTGAAAGTAAAGAGGATCTCCGTCCCTTGTAGCGAGAAAAAGATATCCATATCCATCCGGTCCCCCAAAGGAGAACAGGTAACATAACTCCAGAATCGCTAAAAACATCTCAAATTCATAATATCCTGCCCTTCTCCCTTTGTCAAGGTCAGGGGCTCAGTGTCTGAGCGCTTTGGCGATGAAGAAAATCAGACCGCCATAAATGAGGAGAACCCCGATTATGAGCATAATTATGGCTGAAAAGTTCATTGTTCTTCCTTCCCTTTTATGCTCATCAAAACGATGGAAAGAACGAGAAGCAGGAGGACGAGGATGAACCCCACGGTAGTAGCCCATCTCGGATAATCGCCATAGCCCTTTGTAACAACCTTTTTGAATTCCCATATGAAGGAGAAGCCGAGTATGATCGGCGTTATGAACTTGACGCAGATATCCCACCACTTGCCGATCTTTATCTCCGAGACTTCGTTGATGTATTCCCTCATCCTGGACGCTTTAAAGACATAACCGACGATGACCGCCTCCATAAGTCCCACGAAGGTCAGGACGAAGCTACAGGTGAAATAGTCGAAGATGTCTATCCAGTAGTAACCGCCCTGTGTTGTGAAAAATAGCCCGCCCAGGAAGCCGAAGAGGACCACAACGGGGAGGACTTTCTTCCTGGCGAATTTCCATTTATCCATGAAACCAGCTGCGAAGGGCTCCACCTGGGATATCTGGGAATCTATGGAAAGGGTGAGAAGGAGTACGAAGAAAATGACACCGAAGAAGGGCGCTGCAAAGGGCATCTTGCTTATGGCCGTGGGATAGGTGATGAAGGCGAGGCCGAAGCCCGAGGAGATCACGTTGGGAACCTCGAGACCCATGGTCTGTGCGAGATATCCGAGAGTAGAGAAAACAGCGAAACCCGCGAAGAAGGCCGTTCCGGCGTCGGCCAGGGAGATGATAAAGGCGTTGTTGGCGATGTCAGATTCCTTCGGCAGGTAGCTCGAATAGATTATCAGCGACCCCATGGCGAGACTCAGGGAGAAGAACACCTGGCCGTAAGCAGCGAGCCATGGGCCCGTATTGAGGAGGGCCTTGAAATTCGGGGTCAGATAGTAGTTGAGGCCTTTCACCGCGCCGGGAAGGGTCAGCCCGCGGATGACCATTATGACCAGGATCATCCAGGGGATTGTAACCGTCCAGTAGATCTCCTTGGATATGCTTTTTGTTCCCCTTCGCAGGTAGTTATAGGACCAGAGCCATGAGAGGGCGAGGCCTATTACTATCGCCCAGTTTATGGCCCCGAGCGTTCCCGGCCCCGATGATAGCTTCAGGAAGTTATTGTAAAAGAAAGCCTTAGGATCAGCCCCCCAGCTCAGTTTCAGGGAATAATAGAGGTAGTTCCAGACCCACCCCATTATCACGGAGTAATAGAGGAAGATGATCATGACCGCCAGGAGAGCAAGCCAGCCTATCCATTCGAGTTTCTTTCGGATCCTGGCGAAGGCCTGGGGCGCGCCCGCCTGGAATATACGGCCAACTCCGAGCTCCAGCATCACCAGAGGTATTCCGGCGGTGATGAGGGCGACGAAGTAGGGGATGAGAAATGCTCCGCCTCCGTATTGATAGGTGACATAGGGGAATCTCCACACGTTCCCGAGACCTATGGCTGCACCTATGGAAGCGAAAATAAAATCGCTCCGTCTTTTCCATCTTTCTCTCTCTTCCATAGAATCCCCCTTTTTGGTTGAAGAGAAAGCCTTCCCGAGAAAATTATAAGTTTCCCGAGAACAAAGTCAAGAAAACAGCGAGCCTTAACCTCTTAATGGTTTCTCAAAAAGCAAATACACCAGCAAATCTTCATGCACAACCAGATGAAGGATTCCTTTTACTTTCCTGTGCGGCTCTTAAGCTTAGTAGGGCACTCCTTTTTCCTCTATATTGCGCGCGAGGTCCTCGATGTAAGGCGGAATCAGCCCCTTTTCGTTCAGGATCTCTCTGATTCTCTCGGTGATTTTCGGCGTGTCTATCTCCATCGGGCAGTACTTCACACAGCGTCCACAGAGGGTGCAGGTAAAGGCCATGGGAGCCGCCTTCTCGAAACCACCGCTCACATAGGCTGTCCACGGGATGCCTATTCCGCCCATGTACTTGTATCCCCAGTAGCCTGTGATGAGGGGATAAACCGGGCACTCGTACATGCAGGCGCCGCAGCGAAGACATCTCAACGCTGTCTTCACGATGGGGTCTTTTGCCGCCTCGGTGCGCCCGTTGTCCATGAGGATAACATGGAGTTCCTTGGGACCATGGGCGCCGTAGACCACCACTTTTTCGATATCCCCGGTTTTGCTCGGCGCGGAGATGAGGCTCACGTAGCTCATGGCGAGATAGCCCGCGTAGCGGGAAACCACCTCGAGGAGCCTCATGCCATCTTTCAGCGTGGGGAGAATTTTCTCAATGCCGATGATGGCAATATGTACGGGAGGCGCCGAGGTGGAAAGTCGAATATTCCCCTCGTTTTCGATGAGGAAGATCGTTCCCGTATCGCTCGTTATGGCGTTTGCCCCCGAGATGCCGATGTCAGCCTTGAAGAACTTATCCCTTAGGAACTCACGGGCAAAGCCTGCGAGCCTGGCGGGGTCGGCGGGGAGCTCCTCGCCTGCTATCTCGGAGAAGATCTCGGCGACCTTTTCTCTGGGGATGTTCACGGCGGGGGCGAGGATGTGCATGGGCCTGGATTTCAGGAGCTGGACTATGAACTCGCCGAGATCTGTCTCGTAGACCTTGTTATCCCACTCTTCAAGATGCTGATTCAGGTCGAGTTCCTCGGATGTTATGGATTTCGCCTTTACGATCGTCTTTCCCGTTCCGACGATTTTCTTGATGATCTCGAGAGCCTCGCTGGCGTCCCTGGCATAATATGGTATGGCGTGCATCTGCTCGACCGCTTTCAGTGTTTTTTCCACGTAGTGATCGAAATTATCTATTACTTCGTCCTTGGTTTTCTTCAGGATCTCGGCCTCTTTTTTAGCATAGGGGAAAACCTTTAGGGCGTTGTCCCTGTTCTTCCTGAAGGAATCCACGGCCCTTCTTAAAGCCCTTCTCGTAAAGGGATCTTTAAGGACTTTGTATATCTGCTTTTTGTAAATTTTGAATTCGTCCATTTTATTCCATCCCTTTTAAAAGCGCATCGATTAAATCGATTACCTTTACTTCCGTTCCATAGCTTCCGTCGTTGAGGTTCAGGTAGCAGAAGGGACAGGAGGAAACCAGGGTCTCAACTCCGAGGGGCTTGACCTCTCTCTCGATTTTCTCGTGGGCAACCTCGGCAGAAAGCCTCGGGAGGAAAGCCCTCACAAAACCGCCGCCTCCACAGCAGGTTGTATCCTCGCGGGTGTGTTCGAGCTCCACATATTTCACGCCGGGGATGCTCTTAAGCACTGCCCTTGGCTCGTCGTATATGCCATCCCCCTGCCTTCCTATGTAACAGGGATCGTGGTAGGTCATGATGGTCTCGAAGTTCTCCTTGAGCTTCAGTTTGCCCTGATCCAGCAGGTCCTTCACGAACTGGGTGATGTGCAGGACTTTGAAAGGAACCTCCACTCCGAGTTTCTCAGGATATTCGTGCTTGATTATAAAGTAGCAGTGGGGACAGGGGGTCACGATCACGTCGGTCTTTATGGAAGCCACGACCTTTTTGGCCTGCTCCTTTGCCTCTTTTATCTTGCCCGCCAGGATGAGAGGGGCTCCGCAGCAAAGATCGAGGCCATAGCTCTCGTATTCCACGCCGACCCTTTTGAGAAATTCGACGAGATTGTCATAGAGATATGGGGTCGAGCGAGTTGTGCAACCGAAAAATATTCCGATCGCCATAAAATTACTCCTTTTGCAGAAATGATAATGCTTCTGCCCCGCATTGTTAAGATATAGATGGCCTTTAATGGGATTCTGCGCAGAAAAATAGAGACCTTTCAGAGTAAAGCCCATGTTATTCCGGTGGGCGTTGATATAGTCGTCGGGCAGTCGGGAGATCTTAAATTAATTCTGGTGCAACGGGAAGCAGGGCGGGCGATATCTGGAATCTGAACGGTGTGCGCCCGGGATTTGGGCCGGTTCAGGTTCTGTCCGTGAGCGAATTTATGGTATGTAGAAGTTCGGGCCTGAATATAGGGCCGGGAGTCGTTCCGATGGGATAGACAGACCGCCTCGGTGGATAGTGCTTCTGGTTTGCCTTTAGGTATCCTGGGGCTTAAAATTTCTACGATGGTAGAAAGCGACGTACTGGTTATAGGCTCGGGCATCGCGGGAGCGATAGCTGCTATAAGGGCTGCTGAGAGGGGGCTTGAGGTCGTTCTGATCACTAAATCGAAAGACCCCTCGGAAACGACGACCAGTTTCGCCCAGGGTGGTATCGTTTACAGGGGTGATGGCGACACCCCTGAGCTTCTCGTGCAGGACATCCTCAATGCCGGCGGAGGCGCTTCGAACCCCGATGCTGCACGTATCCTCGCCGTGGAGGGGCCTCGGCTTGTGGAAGAATACCTCATAGATAAGGCCGGCGTCGAATTTGATAGGAGGAAGACGGGGGAATACGACCTCGCCGAAGAAGGAGCTCACTCTGTCAGGAGAATACTTCACGTGGGAGACCGCACCGGAGCCGTGATTCAGGAGGCTCTGTTCAGGTACATGAGAGGAGTTCCCAACATAAGGCTTTACCAGGGGCATGTGGCCGTTGACCTCATAACGCCGGAGCATCACTCCAGGGACCCCCTCGATGTATACGCTCCCGACAGGGTGATAGGGGCCTACGCCTTTAACGTGGACGATAAGAAAGTTCATCGATTCATGGCCAGGGCGGTGATCCTGGCGACGGGAGGCCTCGGTCAGGTTTACCTTCACACCACGAACCCCCGCGGCGCAACTGGTGACGGCTTTGCCATGGCGTATCGGGCCGGGGCGAGGCTCATAAACATGGAATATATCCAGTTTCATCCCACGGCCTTCTACACCGAGGAAAAGACCACCTTCCTGATAACCGAGGCCTTGCGGGGAGAGGGGGCCATTCTGAAGACTCCCGACGGCAGGAGCTTCATGGAGGATTACCACGAGCTCGGTTCCCTTGCTCCGAGGGACGTTGTCGCCAGGGCCATTCACGAGGAGATAACCCAGCACGGCTATCCCTACGTCCTTCTGGACGCCGCTTCATATATTCCCGCAGAAAAGCTGAAGACGAGGTTTCCCACGATTTACAAAAAATGCCTTGAGAACGGGATTGACATAACGAAGGAGCCCATTCCTGTCGTTCCGGCAGTTCATTTTGCCTGTGGAGGCGTCAAGGTTGATCTCTTCGGCAGGACGATACTCAGGGGGCTTTATGCTGCGGGGGAGGTGGCCTGTACGGGAGTACACGGGGCAAACAGGCTTGCGTCCACGTCACTTCTCGAGGGCCTCGTTTTCGGCGTGAGGGCCGCAGACGCAGCTTCGAGGGAGCTCCCCGAGCTCGAGGCTCCTCGCTATGACATCCCCGAATGGATAGATGAAGGCCTCGAAGAGGCCGACCCGGCTCTGATACACCAGGATTGGGACAGTCTGAAGCACATAATGTGCAACTATGTGGGGATTGTCCGCACCACGAAAAGGCTCAAGAGAGCCGTTCTCGATCTGAGGCACCTCTGGCTTCAGGTCGAGGACTTTTACAGGCAGACGAAACTTTCCAGGGGGCTGATCGAACTGAGAAACGGCATACAGACGGCCCTCGTTATCGCCCGGTCCGCCCTCAGAAATCGGGTTTCCCGCGGAGCCCATTTCCGCAAGAATTAGTGTCAACCAGGCTCTGATATCACCTCTGGCTTGATAACACGAGTGTAAATCGTTTTTCTCTGTATATTTCCTACTTTCTCGCCTTACCTCCATCCTTCTCTCCGGACCTCACGGGCAGGATCCTGTTCCCGAAACCGGATGTCATGCTGCCACAGGGCGGCAGAGGCGCTGGACCGCCGTTGTAGAAGTATTCCGAGAGGTAAACGAGGTCCGACGAGGTTATTTCACAGTCCCCGTTGACGTCGCCGCAGGGAGTGGGCTCTGAGCCATTGAGGTAGAGGTAATTGGCGAGATAAACGATGTCAGACGGTCCCACGTCTCCGTTTCCGTTGGCATCTCCGGGTATGCAGCCCGTGACGGTCAGGAAAACAGGCACGGTGACCAGAGGCTCATCGGGATCGTTGCTGGATATGTCGATCCTGCCGATATATTCGTCGGGGTTGAGCCCATCGGCATTGGCCGTTACCTGAAGGGTCACGTCGCAGCCGGGAGGGACTGTCCCTGAAAGCGGATAGACCGAAAGCCAGGCCGGTGCCCCAGTTAGTTTGGGTTTAGGTAGATGCCCGTTTTCCAGGAGGCCCTCCCCGAGGGTTACGTTGAAATCCAGGGGGGACGATCCGGAGTTCGCGATTCTGAGCACGGTGGTTTCGGCCGCATACGGCGTCAGGTTGAACAGAATTTTGAGGGGCCGCGGGTCTATGTCGGGCACAGACCTCGTGGTCACGAGGATGTCGTCGACGTACCAGCCTTCTCTCCCGACTCCCTGGTCCGAGGTAAACCTGAACCTGAACCTGACAACCCCCGAATAATCGGAGAGATCGAAGTGCTCTTCCCTCCAGTTGAACATGCCCGAAAAGCATGGGGTCTCAGGAGGAAGGGGATTCCCCGAGCCGGACCTTATGATGTGGGTGTAGCCGCCATCGGGCGTGATCGGTTCCCATGTATTTCCCCCGTCGGTCGAGATCTCCACTATTCCTCCGTCATAAGCGTATCCGAGGTAATAGCTCGATGTCTCGGCGTCCATCCAGTGCCAGAAGACGAGTTCAGCCTGAGGCGGAAGGAGAATTTCCTCGGTTACAAGGCCGGCATCGAGGTTATTTGAGTAAATTCCAGTTCCGGTGGAGCCGCACTTCCAGGAATGGGAAGAGCTGTGATACCTGGCCGTGCTTATGTGCCACTCATCGGAATAGGAGGGAGTGATGGCCAGGTGAGTCCAGTTTCCCTGTCCGTTCTCCACGTCGTCGGAAAAGCCTGCTCCTCCGATTGATAGCTCGAAGTCGACCTCCGATTCAAATCCGCTCTCAGAAGAGAGGTGCAGGTGCATCGGCACAGAGAGCGGGGCAGGAGCAGAATCGTCCACGGACAGAGAGAAGTAATAAGAAGCACCGGCTCCCCCTTCCGGGATATAGGGGAAGAGAGCCGTTGAATCGGTTATATCCACGTAAGGGCTTGAGGTGGATAGTGTGCCTGTGAGCCTCACGGCGTCGTCCGATCCCCCGTTTGCCAGGACGATGGATAGCTGAATCTCCTCTCCGGGCTCGGCCATGCCGTTGCCGTTTCCCCCGGCTGAGTCCAGCACCGTGTAAGAGGAGTAGGTTAGAACGGGGGAATGGACCGTTATGTTGAAGTAGGACTCCCATAAGTTCCCCGAGGTGTCCTCCAGAGCCAGGGAGAGAGTTATAACTTCGTCATCGGGGCAGTTGCCGCTGATCTGGAGCACGCAGGGTTCCTGCGAAAAGGCCGTGTCGCCGGAGGGGATATCGCCGAAGGTCACGTTCGAATCTATAAGGGTCGCGTGAGGGTTTGTAAGGGTGACGGTTCCCGAGACAGCGTGAGCATCCTGCATGCCGAAGTTCTTGACGGCGATGGTGAGCTCGATCCTCTCGCCCGGATTGGCGCTGCCGTCGCCGTCACCCGAGGAGGGCGGGGTATCGTCGTCATCAAGTGTGTGCCCGATGTGAGTCACGTAAGGCCCTTCGGGGGGAATGACCTGTATGCTGTCCTCATAGGGCAGGAAATTCCAGGCCGTGACCGTTATTTTCACGTATCCGAGGCTCGCGGGGTCCACCTGAAGTATGACCTGGCCCCCGGAGTCTGTATAGCCGGTCTCGTGAACTTCCCCTTCCTTGTAAGCACAGACCAGGGCGTTCTCGACAGGTTGTACTCCCTGAGAGACAGTGACGACCAGGCTGTTCTGTCCGATGTAAAGTGTCGATGGCAAGTTGACCAGCATGGTCAATGGCGTGTTTGTCCAGAGGGGAAGCTCGGGATCGCCGAGGAGGTTGAGGTCCAGATAACACCACCTGGTCCCGCCGTCGACCATCGCGCCCGTTCTGTAGTACAGCTTGGAGGCGATGTGGGTGACCCCGGCCCTGTATTCCCCGTCCTCGAAAAGAGCCCTGAAGAAAGTCTGATCGAAAAGCTCCGATGTGCCCTGACCAGGGTTGTCGGGATCGCCGAAGCCGTAGCGGGAATTGCCCACATAGGCGACGCCTCCTCCATTGGAATTGTTGACGAAATGCTCCGCTATGCAGTCGTGGTCGAGGGCTGCGGACCAGCATCCGATGCTGTAGAAGAGTCCCTGTTTCTCCCCGTTCACGAGACCGTCGAAATCGCCGGGTGTGAGCGACGATTGCGCTATGCTCAGGACGTTGTAATTGGCATGGCCCGAGTGGTTTATATAGATCTTACCATCGTTCAGTTCGTTAATCGCATTGGAATGGTTCAGGTTGCCGTTGACCTCGTACAGCTTCGTGATGTCGAAGTAGTCGGGGACATAATTCGTGTCGATTATCTCCTTGGAAACGTGGCCTGAGCAGCCCGTCCAGAGCTCCTCCGCCATGAAGAGCATGTCAGTTTCATAATCGAGGGGAGGATTTTTCTCGTAATTCAGCACCTTGCTGACAAAGGTCTGGGCCTCCGAGATGGAGTTCACGGGGGCCCTGCCGACATAAACATCGGGGAACAGATCCAGGCTGTCTGCGACCTCGCCGTAAACGTGATCGCCGTCGGCATCCCATGACCCGTCGAGGTCGGAGTAATAGAGGTCAGAGGGAGCATAGTCGGTATACCCCTCGGCATACACATAAGCATTCCGGGCCGGCACGATGTCGGTGTCCCCGCCTATGAGGACCCACGTTACGCCGGAATCGGCATGAGCTATTTTGAGGTAGTTCCTTATTTTCTCAGCGAGGTCATAGCCGGAATAGTGAGAATCGATCCACGACACCGTTCTGATGGCTCCCACGAAGCCCTTGCGCGTTTTCCAGGCGATCAGGGGCTCGAAGGCTTCCTGGTAGGCCTCGTCCGTTATAATGAGGTAGTCAAACTGGCCTTCTTCCCACGTTTTCGGACTGAACCTATCTATATCTTCAGGATTTAAAACGAACCGAGATAATAGCTCCCTATAGGTTTTTTCGGCCACGGCCGACCTTTTTATCGTTTCTGACTTGAGACTCTCTTCATAGCGGACTTCGAACTCGATCCTGTGGCGGAGGTATAGTTCTCCTCTCTTCGGAACGTAATACAGCGGATAGAATTTGAACGCTGCGACTCTGTATCCGCCCAGGTTGCCTGTCTGGGCGAATTCCAGGGGACTGGCCGGGTAGGGTTTGTCCGATGAATAAATCGCTTCGTCGGGAGGAGTGAAATCCCTGCTGAGCCCCTTCAACAGGGGGATCTGATGCTGGGCTGGGTAAATGTTGAACCTGCCGTCGATTTTCTCCACGCTGACATCCGTCACCCTGAAATCCACGAGTTTTGCATTGGATGGCAGGAGGATGTAAACGGATTTTATCGGAAGATGAGGGTGCCCCGCCTCATATATGTAATCGCAGCCGGGAAGGGAAATCACATCGTATCCCTTTGCTTTCTGGAAAGTGAGCTCTTCCGGACTTACCTCGATGGTCTGGCGGAGAACTGATCCCCGTAAGATCAGGGGAGATAAAAAGATGAGGACTTTAAGGAGAGACTTCATGACACCTCCTGTTTTTGCGAAGAACAGTTTTTAAATAAAAACAACGGGCCGTCCTGTCAATGAGGCGGAAAAATCAGGGACACGGCAACGGCCGTGGACCTGGAATGGCTTATGCTCACCGCGACCTTTCTGCTTCCGAGGAGCGACAGGGCACATCCCTCGAGTTTGAGGCGTGGCGCGCCCCTCTCGTCGTTTCTCACCTCGATGTCCTTCCATCTTATGCCGGAGGCCAGGCCCGTTCCGAGAGCTTTCAAAAAGGCTTCTTTGGCGGCGAATTTGCCTGCGAAGCAGGCAAATTCGCCGCCCTTCCAGCCTTCACAGTAATTTCTCTCGTATGGGGTAAAGAAACGGCTTTTTGCCCTCTCTCCGTGTCTCTCCAGGAGATCCTTAAAGCGGCCTAAGTCTACAACGTCGATCCCAACGGACAGTTCTCCGGAGCCCGACATGCTCAGAAGGTGTAGTCGAGATTAAAGTGCACGGAGTACTGAGATTCCTCCTCGGTGAAGTAATATATCGGCTTGCCCTCACTCGTATATATGTCCCTTCCCAGGAGGCCTGTATGGGGAAACAGGGAATCCTTGAAGCGGAACTTCAGCTTCAGAGAAAGGTTTCTCGCCGGTCTCTCGAGGAAAGAGATGTAGTACTTGGTGCCGTTTCCATAGAGGAAGTCTATGCCGACGTCCTCGAAGGCCCACTGCGACATGCCGCCGGTTCTCCAGACGATGGCCCCTCCCTTTATCTCGCTCTTCCTGCTCAGGTTGTGGTCGAAGGTGATGGCCACGAAGCCTCCATCTATCTCTTCTTTGGGGTAGCTCAGCCTGCTCTTGAGCTGGACCCTGCCGTATCTGGCTTCCAGCCCGATGTAATCGTAATCAGTGAGCAGGGCGTAGATCCTTCCCGTGGTCTCCCGGGTGAAGGATTCGGTTATGGAAAGCTCCCTGATATTTCTCCTCCTCTGCCATTTCTGACGAACTCTGAGCCTCACGGGATAGACTGGCCTGAACTCGATGGATCCCTGTATTCTGTAGTTCCAGAGGCCATCGGTGTTATCTTTCCACACATCTATGTAAGCCCTGGGGATGAGGAGCCTTCGGGTGAACTGATAACGGGTTTCCAGGTAAAATCCGGTCTCCGGCTTGGGTATGGGCAGTTCCGAGAGTTCGGAGGCGAGGGGATCGATGAGCCTGTAAGATTTTTCCATGGGGGTGTCCTCGAGCCTGGAGTCCTCCTGAAAGGGCCTCATGTAAGGGTTGGTATAGTTCACGTCGTAGTGCCTGAACAGGAAATTGAAGTAGAAGAAGTTCTCCTGATACCTTCCCTTGAGGATATAGGCGCTCCCGCCGCCCTTTTCTTTTGCTGCCTCGAGCTCCAGTGAGATCGGATATTTGACAGTTCTCGCTTCTATCCCGAAGAACTTTTTTGTCTCTCCCGTTATCCAGCTGAAGGCAGGGTCGCCCTTCAGGGAATCCTTGTCGAAGGGAATGTCGAGGTCCTCAAAACGTGCGGTAAGAGGTTTATCATATTTGATCTGAAAGTAATTGAAAGCCACCTGGGTCCCCACCGGGAAAGGGGAGGGGAGGTCCGAGCGGAGGCTCGTTCCGATAATTTTTTCGGTGAAGAGGTCCCTGTAATTTCGGGGTACTACGTTGCCGACGTAATAAAAGAGTGGATTGCCGTCCCTGTCGGGCACAGCATCCCGCTTTGCATTTGAGAAGAAAAACAGGGGGGTGGCAGGGCCCAGCTTGAGCTCGAGGGCAGCTCCGAAGAGGTCGAAGCTCTCGGTCCTGGAGATGTCGGGGTAAAGCCCCTGAGGCCTCGTCAATATCCTGTCCCTGGATTCATCGGTATTGTCGAAAAGGAGGGCCTGCCCGAGTGTAAGCCTGTAATTGCCGATGTAAAACCTTCGGATAAAGCCCATGTTTTCAGCGCCGAAATAGGCTTTCTTAAGGTCGCGGTCGGGCTTATAGGGACTCACGTTATAGGAAAGTCCCGCCCTGTACCTGCCGAAGAAGGTAAACCTTCCCTTGAAGTTGAAGTAAGGCCCGGGTTTTATCTTGTTGACATCTTCTCTCTCGGCCTCAAGCCGAGCTATCAAATTATTCACCTGGGATGAGTCCCAGTCGGCCTGAAGGAGATCGGCATAGAGCGAGGTGTCAGCGCCCTGCCTGAGGTCGCCGATCCTCTCTGACAGGTTGCTCCCTTCGGTGAAGAGGGTGTTGTAATAGTCGGATTCCAGGCTTATCCATCCTCTAACCGGTTCGGGCTCGAGATCCCTGTAGGTCACGAAATTCCTCATGTTCCTGTATCCGTAATAGGAAAGTCCGGGAGCGCCTCTCAGGTCCCTTGAATACCGGAATCCCAGTATCCTGGCCCTTTTGACGACAGCGGCGGCGTCGATCAGGGAAACCCTATCGAGCTTGTACAGGTCATCCACTGTGGCTTTGTTCACGTTGATGGGCTGAGCGAGCAGTCCAATCCATTCGTCGAAGGAGCTCTCCCTCGGGCTCTCCTCCGAGGCACCCCTCTCGCGGATTCTCTCCACGTAAAAGGAGAAATCTCTGCCCTCCCGCATGCGGACTATTTCCACCTGATCCTTGATCCTCTTGAAGAGCTCCGGGGTCATTCCCGGCACCTGAAGCAGTTCGTAAACGCTCTCAAAAGGTCCGTGGACGAGCCTGTAATTGTAGATGTTCGCGGCCACGCTGTCTGGGATCTGAAGTTTCCGGAGCTCCTCGAGGGGAGCCCGGTTTACGTCAATCAGCTTGTCTCCCGAGTTGAGGAGTAAGACCAGAAGAATTACGAGTTTCAAGGTTACCTCCCGTAAGAAACGCCTATTATGTGAGTTAGCGGCAGATTTGGATCGTACTGCATTCCGTAAGTGATCTTGAGGGGCGCTTTGTTGAAGTCCAGGCCGAAGCTGAACTTGGTGAGCTCTCCCTCGGAGAGGAGGCCCCCTCTCAGTCCTATCATTCCTCTGAACAGGCTGAGTTCCTGGCCTATCATGAACCTGGCTGGATAGTTCTCTTCCTTCCTCACCGCTATCTCCGTGGTCGCATTTCTCATGGGTTTAAGGGACATCCCGAAGGCTATAAATCTTGGGAGCCTGTAATTGTCATAATCGCCGTGAATAGACGGCGCGTTGAGGTTTTGGACGAATACACCCATCTGCCAGCTCTTGTATATCGAAGTTATTATTCCCAGATCCACCCCGAAAGAGCTCGTGCCGCCGAAGCGGGGTTCCTGGAGGTGATAAAAGCTGAAATTGGTGCCGAACCGCAGGTATTTCGAGAGGCTGTATCCGTAGGTTACCGTCAGGACGTCCTCGGCATATCTGCCCTCGTATTCGCCCTTAAGGCTCGCTCCGAAGTCCTGGAAATTAAACGCGATCACGCTGTTCTTCCACCTTTTCGCTACGGCTATGGAGGCATTATGGAGGCCCACGGAGAGGCCGGAATAGAGATGTTTGTAATACGTCTGAACTTCAAAATTTGAGATTTCGGTCAGGCCAGCGGGGTTAAAATGCACAGCTTCAAGCCCTTCAGCCGATGCCACGAAGGCGCCGGACCTTCCCAGTGCTTGTGGCGAGGTGTTTATGTCGCTGAAAAGCATGGCTCCTAAATTTCCCAACATCAAAAGAAAGGCAATCGTTATCCTCATGCCGCCTCCTTTTTGGTGATTATAAATTCAAGTTTTTCCCAAGTCAATTTAAGAGAGGCCGAGCTCTTTTTCGTAATAGTTCAACCTTTCCCTATAGAGTGGAAAGCTCTCACACAGCTCTTCGACTTCCGATTTTACCTTTCGTTTCAGCTCTTCGTTGTCGGGGTCTTTCAGGACATCGGAAATCAGGCCCCCTATGTATTTCATCTCCTCTTCTTTCATTCCACGGGTCGTGAGAGCCGGCACCCCTATCCTGATCCCGCTCGTGATCCAGGGTTTCTGAGGATCAAAGGGTATGGTATTCTTGTTGACGGTTATACCCGCTTCTCCCAGGACGTTTTCTGCCACTTTTCCCGTTATCCCGAGGTTCCTGAGGTCGACGAGGAGGAGGTGATTGTCGGTGCCGTCGGTGACGAGCCTGAGGCCTCTTTCTTTAAGTGCTTCGCCCAGAGCCCGTGCGTTTTTGACTATTTGCCTCGAGTATTCCCTGAAATCCTCGCTCATGGCGAGCTTGAAGGCCACGGCCTTTGCCGCTATGACGTGCATGAGGGGTCCGCCCTGAATTCCAGGGAAAACTGCCTTGTCCACGATTTTGGCCAGATCGGAGGTGGTGAGGATAAAACCACCCCTTGGTCCCCTCAGGGTTTTATGTGTTGTGGATGTCACGAAGTGAGCGTGGGGAACGGGATTTGGATGCACACCTGCAGCGACAAGGCCTGCGATGTGGGCGATGTCGGCCATGAGATAGGCATCCACTTCGTCGGCGATCTCCCTGAATTTCGCGAAATCTATGACGCGAGGGTAAGCCGAATATCCTGTCACTATTATCTTCGGCCTGTGTTCTCTTGCCAGCTTTGCAACCTGGTGGAAATCTATCGTCTCGTCATCTTTTCTGACGCCGTAGAACACCACGTTGTAGAGTTTTCCAGAGAAGGAGACAGGCGAACCGTGGGACAGATGGCCGCCGTGAGAGAGTTCCATCGAGAGGATCGTGTCGCCGGGCTGAAGCACGGCGAAGTAAACGGCCATGTTGGCCTGGGTTCCGGAGTGAGGCTGAACGTTGGCGTGTTCGGCCCCGAAAAGTTGCTTGGCTCTTTCCCTGGCGAGATCTTCTGCCTTATCGACTACTTCACAGCCGCCGTAATACCTTTTCCCGGGATAGCCTTCCGCGTATTTATTGGTGAGGACCGATCCCATTGCCTCGAGCACGGCTTCAAAGGCAAAGTTCTCGGAAGCAATGAGTTCGAGGTGGTCGGCCTGCCTCTTTGTTTCCTCATAAAGGATCTTAAATATCTCTGGGTCTCTCCTCGATAAATCGCTCATTTCCTTCTCCTATTTGGTGTAGAGTTTAACCCATATCCCACGACATTTCAAGAAAATCCGCGAGTTTTGCGGGAAAGAAGACCCTGCGAGAAGGGACATCAGACCCCTTGATTAATCCCGCTCACGGTGTTATAAATAAATAACGGAGTTCCGAAAGGGGGGTAGTGAAATGAAAAAGTATTTTGCCCTTATTTTAGCAGGATTTGCCCTTTCGGGTCTTTTCGCTCAACTCTTATCGGGCGAGGTGGATCCGATCACGAAGGTTTTCTGGGATTCCTCTTACAAAGCTTCCGATGAAAGCCCATTTCCACGGCTGATCCTCCGGGAAAATCCGGTTGGGGATGTGCTCAAACTCGGTTTTTCGATCCCCGTCTATGGAAACGCCGAGATCAAGATTTTCGACATGCACGGAAGACTTGTTCTTCTCAGGAGAACAGACCTGAGGGGCAACTCGCTGGACGTTGATGTCGCCTCACTGGGTCCCGGCGTTTATGTGATCAGAGTAGCCATAGGCCCCTTCGGAAGGACAGGGGTCTTCCTCAAGAAGTAAGTTCTTTTTGGGCTTTCAGATTTTTCCTTTGTTTTCCGCCAGGCGGATGAAGTATTCTGCTATCCGCGTGTCGTCGGTCAGTTCAGGGTGAAAGGTGGCTCCGAGAAAGGGCCCCTGCCTCACCAGCACCGGTTCGTCGCCCAGTTTCGCGAGCACTTCGACCGAAGGACCCACTTCCTGGATTTTCGGTGCCCTTATGAATATCCCCCTGAAGACGTTCTTCCCGTCGATGAGAAGAGAGATATCGGCCTCGAAGCTTTCCCTCTGGCGTCCGTACGCATTCCTCGAAACAGTAATGTCCAGGAAGCCCAGGGAATAGTCGGGATCCTCTCCCTTTGCAGATCTCGCGAGCAGGATAAGGCCGTTGCAGGTCCCGAAAACGGGGACGCCCTTCTCTTTGAGCTCCCTCAGGGCATCGATGATGCCGAATTGCTTCATCAGCCTGTTGTAGGTTGTGCTCTCGCCGCCGGGAATCACCAGGGCCTCGGAGTTCCTGATCTTATCGGCGCTTTTCACCAGTTCCACTTCGGCGCCCGCTTTCCTGAAATACTCGGCGTGCTCCGCGAAGTCCCCCTGTAAAGAAAGAACGCTTATTTTCATCTCACAAGCCCCTGACCTGTAGGAGTTCCTTCTCGTCGAGTTTCGAGACGTCGACGCCCCTCATGGCCTCCCCGAGGCCCCTCGAGACTTTCGCCAGTATTGCGGGGTCGTCGTAATAGGCGACAGCGTCCACTATGGCTTTTGCCATCCTTTCGGGATCGGAGGACTTGAAGATGCCCGAACCCACGAAGACGGCCTCCGCGCCGAGCTGCATCATCAGGGCAGCATCGGCCGGCGTGGCGATACCTCCCGCGGCGAAGTTGGGAACCGGCAGCCTGCCGTTTTCTGCGACCCACTTCACGATCTCGTAGGGGGCTCCGAGCCTCTTCGCCTCGGCATAGAGCTCCTCAGGCCTCTTGGTCTGGAGCTCCCTTATCTCTTTCTGGATGAGGCGCATGTGGCGGACGGCTTCCACCACATTCCCCGTTCCTGCCTCTCCCTTTGTCCTTATCGTGGCTGCGCCCTCTGTTATCCTCCTCAGGGCTTCGCCGAGATTCCTTGCCCCGCACACAAAAGGTATGGAAAAGCCGTGCTTGTCGATGTGATTCTCTTCGTCGGCCGGCGTCAGGACCTCGCTCTCATCGATAAAATCGACGCCGAGTTCTTCGAGAATCTGAGCCTCCACAAAGTGCCCTATTCTGACCTTTGCCATTACTGGAATTGTGACGGCCTCCATTATCTTGAGGATGATCTCCGGATCGGCCATCCGGGCGACGCCGCCTTCCTTCCTTATGTCGGCTGGAACCCTTTCGAGGGCCATAACGGCGACGGCCCCCGCTTCCTCGGCTATCTTTGCCTGCTCAGGGGTGGTGACGTCCATTATCACGCCCCCCTTGAGCATTTCAGCGAGTCCTACCTTTAACCTGAAAGTTCCTTTGAGAATCTCCATTTCCTTCACCTCCGGAGCCGATTAGCCCTTGATTATGCTACTATTTCGAGGCTAATGTCAAGAGAGCGGGCGGATTTCGTTATGTAGCCCACGGAAATCACATCTATTCCTGTAGTTAGGTAGTCTTCAATATTGTCGGGAGTTATTCCGCCGGAGGCCTCCAGGGTCACGCGGTCCCTGAGCCCGGCTTCTTTGAGCCTCTGGACTGTTTCCTTTATCACGGAAGGGGTGAAGTTATCGAGCATGATGATGTCGACTCCTTCCCTTGCGGCAATGAGGACTTCCTCGGCGTTTTCCACCTCGACCTCTATTTTCACGGAGAAACTCGCCGCACGGGCATTTTTGATCGCCCTTTCGATCCCGCCCGCGAGCTTTTTGTGGTTGTCCTTTATCAGTATCATATCGGAGAGGGAAAACCTGTGAGGATCCCCTCCGCCGTGGACCACAGCCAGCTTTTCGAATTCCCTCAGACCGGGCAATGTCTTCCTGGTGGCCGCTATCCTCACCCCGTGTCTCGAGGCTTTATCCACGAGTTTTCTCGTCTCCGTCGCTATTCCCGAGAGATGTGAGAGCAAATTGAGGGATGTGCGTTCCACAGAAAGAATGAGCCGGGCATTTCCCGCCGCGCGCATGAGGACGTCTCCCTCGCTGATCTCCGCGCCGGAGGGCTTCATGTTTTCGGCTTCGAGGCCCAGTTTTTCAAGGAAGTAACAGATCAGCTCTATCCCGGAGAGTATGCCGTGATCTTTAGATATGAAAAGGGCTTCGGCCCTCTGGTTTTCATTGAGAACGAGCTCAGAGGTGACATCCCCGTTGGGGAGGTCCTCCCTGAGGAATTCGAGAAATCTCTGAAAGAGGAGTTCTTCCCTCATTTCTCGAGGAGCTTACGCGTTTTTATGAGCGTCTGCCTGACCCTTTCGGCTATATCAGGGCCGATCTCCACCTCGTAGATTTCTTCCTGGAGGGACCTCAAAAGGTTGTCGAGATTGATCTTTTTCATGTTGGTGCAGATCGCCGTCTCGATCGGAATAAAGGTCTTATCGGGCATCTCCTTCTGCATCCGGTACACGAGGCCCTTCTCGGTCACGACGATGAACTTCTTCGAGCCGCTTTCCTTTGCGTGCCTGAGCATCTGGCTCGTGCTGCCCACGTAATGGGCGAGCTTTCTGGTTTCCCTCGTGCATTCGGGATGCGCCATGACCTCGGCGTCGGGATGGGCCTCTATGAGCTCCTGTACTTCGATGGGGGCGATGGTCTGATGGACGGCACAGTGGCCGGAGGGAGGTATGGGGATCACTTCCTTGCCCGTTTTCTCAGCCACGTAATCGGCCAGGTTGGCGTCGGGCCCGAAGAGTATCCTGTCGGAATCTATCCTTGAGACCACGTCGGCGGCGTTTGCCGAAGTCACTATGTAATCGGCCAGAGCCTTCGCATCTGCATGGGTGTTTACGTAGAGGACCACGGGAACACCGGGATATTGTTCTCTGTACCGTTCCAAGAGCCATCGGGGGAGTAAAGCCGCCATGGGACAGAGAGCTGCCTTTGTGGGTATCAGGACCTTTTTCCCGGGATTGAGGACTTTGGCCTGTTCCGCCATGAAATCGACGCCACAGAAGACTATCAGGTCCTTCTCGATCTTCTCCGATTTGACCGAGAGCTCAAGGGAATCCCCAATAAAATCGGCTACATCTTGGATTTCGGGGAGCTGATAGTTGTGGGCGAGGATCACGGCGCCCTTCTTTTCCTTGAGTTCTATTATCCTATCCTTGACATCAGACATCTATGTTCACCGCCTTCTTGGCATTTTCCTGGATAAATTTTCTCCTCGGCTCCACCTTGTCACCCATCAGGATCGAGAACAGCCTGTCTGCCTCGGCGGCATCTTCCATTGTGACCTTTTTAAGCGTCCTGGTCTCGGGGTTCATGGTGGTCTCCCAGAGCTGCTCCGCGTTCATCTCGCCGAGACCCTTGTAGCGCTGGATAGTCACGCCGTCGGTGCCGAGCTCCTTCAGGGTTTCCTCGAGCTCCTCGTCGGAATAGAGGTAGATCTCCTTCTTGCCCTTTTTGACCCGGTAGAGCGGGGGAGTGGCGATGTAGATAAAGCCCGCCTCAATGAGCGGCCGCATAAAGCGATAGAAGAGGGTCAGAAGCAGCGTTCTGATGTGTGAGCCATCGACGTCGGCATCGGTCATGATTATTATCCTGTGATACCGGGCTTTCCCGGGGTCGCACTCGTCGCCGAGACCTGCTCCTATCGCCGAGACTATGGTCTTTATCTCCTCGTTCGCCAGGGCCTTGTCGAAGCGTGCTTTTTCCACATTCAGTATTTTGCCCTTGAGGGGCAGTATGGCCTGAAATTCCCTGTTTCTGCCCTGTTTTGCCGAACCACCTGCCGATTCGCCCTCGACGATGAAGAGCTCCGATTCCGACGGGTCTCTCGAGGTGCAATCGGCCAGCTTCCCCGGGAGGGAATCGGACTCGAGGAAGCTCTTTCTGCGCGTCAGTTCCCTTGCTTTTCTCGCGGCCTCTCTCGATCTCGCTGCGAGGAGGGCCTTATCGAGTATGAGTTGGGCGACCCTTGGGTTCTCGTCGAGAAACCTGTAAAATCGCTCATAGAAAGCCGATTCGACGAGCCCCTTGATGTATCCGTTTCCCAGTTTGGTCTTCGTCTGGCCCTCAAACTGGGGGTCTCTCAGCTTAACGTGTATGACTGCCGTCAGGCCCTCCCTCACGTCGTCGCCGGTGAGGCTGACGTTTTCCTTCAGAATGCCCATCTTCTTGCCGTAGTCGTTGAGGGCTTTTGTAAGGGCCGCTTTGAAACCCGAGAGGTGTGTTCCGCCCTCGTGGGTGTTGATGGTGTTGGCGAAGGTGAGGAGCGTTTCCACGAAGCTGTTGTTGTATTCGAGGGCTATCTCGATCTCGACGTCGTTTCTCAGAGTTTTCATGTGGAAGGGCTCGTGGAGGGCCTGCCTCGCCTCATCCAGGTATTTGACGAACTCGATGAGCCCTCCCTCGTAATGAAATTCGTCCCTCTCTCCCGTTCTCTCATCCTCCAGGATGATCTTGGTGTTGTCGACGAGGAAAGCCAGTTCCCTCAACCTTTCCCGGAGGAGCTGGTAGTCGATCTCGGTTTTCTTGAATATCTGAGGGTCGGGTTTGAATGTGATTCTCGTTCCCGTCGACGAGGCCTCTCCTATCACCTCGAGGGGTTTCTCCTTTTCGCCGCGTCGGAAGCTTATCCTGTAGATCTTACCGTCCCTCATGACCTCCGCTATGAGCCATTCTGATAGCGCGTTCACGACGGAAGCGCCCACTCCGTGGAGGCCACCTGAGATCCTGTAGGCCTTGGAATCGAACTTACCGCCTGCATGCAGCGTTGAGAATACGACCTCCACGGCCGGAACCTTGAGTTCGGGGTGTATATCCACGGGAATGCCCCTGCCGTCGTCCTCCACGGTTATCGACTCATCTTTGTGTATGACCACCCTGATGGTGGATGCGTAGCCGGCGAGAGCCTCATCTATAGCGTTATCTACCAGCTCAAATATAAGGTGGTGAAGCCCTCTCTTGCCCACGTCCCCTATGTACATGGCGGGACGCTTTCTGACGGCCTCGAGGCCTCTCAGCACCTTGATATCTTCTGCGCTGTATTTTCCGTTGCTCATTTTCTCATCCGCTCCTTGACAAATTTGATCTCCTCGATCCCTTTGAAGCCGAATTCCCGTAATTTCTCGAGAACATCAGCCCTGTGGCTCGCGAGAAATGCCCTTCTTGCAGCATCCTCCACGCCCACGATAAGCGTTTTCTCCCTCAGTCTGAGAACTTCGGTGCCCTTTGCGAGCCTTTTCCCCAGTATTTTGGGCCACTTTTTCCTGAGCTCCTCGACCATGGCTTCCTTTTCCAGGCCGAGCTCCTTTAATATCCTCGGAATCGAATTCCCTATTCTCTCCATAGCTCGATTCTGTGTCCCTCGATGCCTCCCACGTCCTCGACGGCCGTTATGAAGGTCTGTCCCTTAAATTCGGTGAGCAGGTTCAGGCTGAACCTCTTCCCCAGTATGCTCAGGGGCTCGTCAAGGACAAAAACCGGCTCGGCGCCCTTTTCTTCCTTTATGATCTCTCTCGAAGCGAGATAAAAGGCGAAAAGGAGCATCCTCTTTTCCCCTTCGGAAAGACAGGAACGGGGGCTTCGCCCGGCGATTTCGAAGTCAACCCTGTCGAGATGGGGCCCGTAGAGGGAGAGTTTTCTCCTTCTCTCCTCCTCGAAATGAGCGTCGAGGGAACCTTTCATGCTCTCTCTGTACGTCATCGTCACGTCGAGGCCGGTGAATTCCCTGAAGAAATCCCTCACAAGTTCATCCAGCTTCGATACATAGTGTCGCCTTCTCTCAGAGATATAGGCACCTTCCTCCTCTATCTTCAGGTTCCATGGATGAACCTGATCGTAGGAGGCTTCCTTTTTAAGAAGCATGTTTTTCTGTCTCACCGCTTTCCTCAAAAGAAGCAGCTTCTTGAGGTAAAGCTTATCCAGCGAGGCGATCAGCCTGTCTATGGCGTCCCTTCTCGAACGAGGGGGCCCATCGACTATTTTCTGGTTTTCGTAAACGAAGTTAAGAGTTATAAATCCCTCCATGTATTCGGCTATGCTCTGTACCGTTTTTCCGTCGGATTTCAGCATCTTTTTGCCCTCAGCGTAGAACACAACCCTTTTTTCCTCGCTGCCATCGCCGGCGAGGGTACCTTCGATTCTGAAAAAGTCCTCTCCCCATCTCACCAGCTCCTGATCCCTTACCTGCCTGAAGGAGCGGGGATAAGAGAGATAAGCAATGGCCTCTATGAGGTTTGTTTTCCCCGTTCCGTTGTCACCGGTGATCAGGTTGATCCCCTCCGAAAACTCAAAATCCCTGTTTTCGAAATTTCTGAAATTCCTTAACGACAGCCTCCTCAAAATCATTAAATCAACGAAAATTATAGAGTTTCAAGCCCTTCAAGTCAATTTGCGGGGCACCCGAACATTATACCCCGTAGGTGGCATTCCCTTCGGATTCGGAGGACTTCCTGTGGAATCAACTGTATTAAAGGGCAGGCTCCCGACCTCCGGGAAGGAATATCGGGAGCCCGCTATATCCCGCTTCTCGATTTTAATTTGCAGGCTTAGCAGTCAAAATGAATTGTCGGAATTTCTGTTTTCACTTCATGAGGAGAAACCGCCTGACCTCATCTCTGCCTCTGCTTATACATCTCAGAAAATAGATCCCGCTCCTGAATTCATTTCCGAGGCTTATTTTGAAGACATATTCCCCGGGTTCACGGATGCCCAGAATTTTACGCCTTACAATCCTTCCGGCGGCGTCGTAAACCCTGAATTCCACAGGACCTCTCTCTTTCAAACCGTATCTGACACACAAAACCCTCCTCACCGGATTGGGCTCGAGCGAGATTATCCCGCCTTTAAATGCTCCTCTCGCCTCCTGGCTCATGGGACCTCCAACCGTCGCCAGAGACCCCTCCTCCTTCTTCACCGCCAGATATCCGTCCTCTCCGTTCACATAAGCATATACGAAGTAATCCCTCCTCAATCCATGACTCCTTATCGGCTGTGGAACCATCCCTCCACCCAGATATCTCCTCGGCAAAACAGTATCTCCACCCAGACTCACAGAATAAGCCACAACCTGCGGATACCCATCATAACCCGCATAAGCAACAGGCTCCGCATCTCCTATCGTCTGAGGATAAACCTCCTCGGTCCAGCTCCTCCTGAACAAACACCACTCACCCTCATGCTTCCCGAGCCAGAGAGCCATCACTTTGTTCCTCAACCTCACCACGTTGGGATAAGCATAACCGTCGTCGGGATTATAGGATGCGATCACCTGAGCAGGAGGCATGAGACTGCCCTCTGGCCATTCCTGATAGAATATCTGGCCTGTCCCAGGATTCTCCCAAACGGCATAGAGACCTTCATTGTCGGCTTTGAGGACGGGATTCCTCCCCATGCCTATGTAGGCGGGGTCGCTCCAGCTATCGGTTCTCTGTACCATGTAGATCGTGTCTCCCATCGTGTTTCCCGATGAGAAAAGGATAACGGGAACGCCATCCTTCACCACGAGAGAGGGACCGGTCGTGAAGGGAGAAGCTGTCACGACTGTCTCCACCTGGACCGTTTGTGGGGTCGGCATATCGTTTACATCAAAGCTCACGAAGAATATCTTGCTGCCGCCATGTTGATATTTTTCTCTCCAGTTATATAGATCGTGTCGCCTTCGACCTCGATACCACAGTCACTTAATATCACCCCGCCGTTTGTAGAAGCGTCTTCCATGTAGATTGAATCGTTATTCCAGGAATCACCTTCTTTTCTCGCCACAATTAGGGTGTAATAGTCATACGCAGGCTGTCTGATGATTCTATATCTAAACCAGGCTCCGTAAAGCTCGCCGTTGTCTCCCATAGCTATAGCTGGGCTGAAGCAGCTATCATTTGAGCTTATAGTTATGGGTTCATTCCACAAAGGCGAGGAGATTGATGATCTTGTATACTTCACAAACCCTTTTGTCGGGTTGACTTTTTCAATATATAAAAGGTGCAGGTAGCTTCCGGACTGGATGAGTTTGGAGCTGGAATTGTTGTAGAAGGCGCCGTTTTCAAAGGAGGGGCTTGCAGTGCATCGTGCTGTGTCGAACTCCGACGTGATTTCTCCGGCCACTGCCCTCACTCTGTACATGTAGTCGAGGTAAGGTGCAACGTCATCGTCGATGAAGCACGTATCGGCCACCGTGTCCACGATAGTCCACCCGCTACTCTCGATCATTTTCCTCTGTATCTCGTATCCCTCTTCATAGTTGGAATTATCCCGCCAGGTCACTGTGAGCTGATGAACGGGTTCTCTGGAGGTTGAAACTTGCAAAAAGTCTGGTTTGTTTAAAATATTTGTCGTCTCAGATGTCACATTGGAGAAACAGGAATGATAGAGATCAGAGAAAGCCTGGACTTTATAGCGATAGATGGTGTTCCAATCGAGTCCTGTGTCGGCATAGGTTATCTCCCCCGTTCCATAATGAGGACCTGTTGTATCTATAATCTCAAAATCTCCATCCCCCTCACTCCTGTAAATCAGAAACCTGATTCCTTCCCCTATGTTATCCTGCCACTGAAGTGCAATCGCATTCTCAGCGATAGCCTCTGCAATGAGGTTCGTCGGAGAAGCCACCCCATGAACAATGAATGTCCCATCGCTTACGTCAGTTGCAGTGTGACTCGCACAATCATAAACAACGATCTTTACCTTGCACTCGCTTGTTGCAAGGTCACAGGGTATATGCCATGTATATGACCTCAAGTCCCCATCGAGCTCATCTATCAGCTCCCAGGAATCGCCATTGTCAGGAGAGTAGTATAATCTCTGGAGTGTGATCCCCTGACTGCCAGGTTCTGAGGAATCTCCAGCAACCCACGTTATCTCACAGGTGCCTCCAGCATAGAATTCCTCTTCTCCGTTAGGACTGATCAATGTATCCCACGGCGGTACATAATCCTCGCAGATGCCGGTGAGAAGCAGTTCAAATTCATTATCCCCTTCATTCGATTCCTCCCAATAATTCCAAGGATCTACTTTTATCGATAATACATCCGAATTACCGTTAAACACATAAGGATAATCCTCCACTATGACAGAATCTCCCGTCCATAACCCTGGGACACTCCAGATTTCTATTGGTTGATATCCGAGAGAAAGAGTAATCTGTACAGTATCTGGAATATCAGCATAACCGTTACTTTGTATTGCCCAGTCTATGTAGTAAGTTTGGCCGGGTACTATGTGGTCATAGTCTTGCTCGTGATTCCCAGGCTCTGCGGAAACTATAAGGGGAGCAGGCCATCCCCATGGCAGATAGTAGGCGAGGTTGTGATAACCACCTGCAGAAAAGGGAATTTCGAAGAAAGTGACAATACGAAAAGTATCTAATGTTCCATCCATCCAATAGTACCAGTGTTTGTGATGGTGATCAGTAGAGTGAGCATCGCAAACGGCATCATTTCCATAGCCATTGACTACGATTACGACATGTTTATAAACATCCCACGAACTGCCAAATATGATCACATCTCCTGGCTCAAGACTTGTTGAGGCTTCCACTCCCCACCATTTGTACTCATCTATGTCAAATCCATAATAATTAATACTATTATCACTAACCATCTCAATATAAAGTGTTTCAGCAGGAAGTGCAGGCGTCCAGAAGCTTCCGAGAAAACCACTGTATGAGATTATCAAATTCCCATGTTGATTATAGATGTTAACAGAATCATATCCTGGCTCGGTTTCAAATTCGGAGAAGTGGATTTCAAAGCTGTCTGCTGCACCATAGGGTGTAATAATCCATATGCTGTAGTAGTTGTTTGGATATGGATGTGGCGAGGAAATGTACTCCCATTTTTCATGCCATCTGAGAGAATCTCTAATAGGTGAGATACCTACAACCTCCTCTAAATAATCTCCAAGACCAGGAAAGGGTTGATCACCTGCTCTAACTATTGAATGTCTGCCGTAAATGTTGTAGCCGTATCCAGTTCCATTGGCCAAATTGAAACCGCCAGCAATCAAACACTGAGAGACAAAATTCGCACAATCATTATCACAGGCGTGATAAAAACAATTCCTCTGATTCCACCACTTATCTGCATAACGAGTTACTTGGTTTACGTTGTAGTAAGCATATAATTCTGTAAAAATACCAAACAGCATGAGTAGGATTAAGAGTACAGTGAATGGCTTTTTCGAAACACATTCCAGAGAATTATCCATCCTCATCCCACTTACCTCCTGTTCCCTTATCTTTTTGTCTTTTTAACTTTCTCCAGCACATCTCTTGCATGTCTTCTGACCCACTCCTCAGGATTAGATTCTGCAACCTCCTCAAGCACCCTGAGAGCTTCTTTTGTACCCATCTCCCCCAGAAGATCCATCGCTTTAATCTGCAAATGGTCTCTGAATTTCTTCTTTTGCTTCCTTATTTCTTCTTCCGTTGAATACTCAAGACCCATGTAACCTGCCCAATCTACCGTCCAGTTTTCTTTCCCCTCACCTTTTGCTATTCTTTCCAGGACTTTAAGACAGTGAGAGGTATCTCCTAATGCCACGAGAGCATCTGCCACCCTGAGCTGGACATCAGTGATTGAGTCATCCAGGGCTTCGATAAGTGCGGGAACTGCGCTTTTGTCATTGTTGTATGTTTCGATCCATTTAATTGCCTGAGCTGCATTGGCTCTGTTAATTCCCCGTGGATTGTACTTCAATACTTTAATCAGAAGCGGTATTGCCCTTAAATCTCGTGCATCTGTGAGATCTCGAAATACGCTTTCAATAATATGTTCATTTTTGTAGTTTTGTTCCAACCACTTTAAATGACCGAGTAACTCAAGAGCATATCTCTTTCTGTTGAACTCAACCAATTGCCTCTCATATTCCTTTATCTGCTCTGGTGTCCATGGTCCTGGCCCATAATCTACAATCTTTACCTCCTCGGGAGGCGGTGCAATCTTCCTGTATATCCTGGCTAAAACCCCCCATTTCTTTCCATAGGGCATTTCCTCTAACATCTTCCACAATATAGGCGCTATCTCCTTCCCATTTATTTCTCGAGGAGCTATCTCTGAGAAAATCTCAGCGGCATAACCCCATGCCTTGCTATAGGGCATCTTTTGTAGCATCTCCCACAACATGGGCGCTATATCTTTGCCCTTTATCTTGTAAAGCAGTTTTAGTGCCTGTATCTGGACATTGTCTCTTGTCTTGCTATAGGGCATCTTCTGCAGCATCTCCCACAACATGGGCGCTATATCTTTGCCCTTTATCTCGTAAAGCAGCTTCAGTGCCTGTATCTGAACGCTGTCTTTTGCCTCTTCTATCAATTCTTCCTTAGATTTTGGCTTTGCCATCGGGGACAATGACGGCACTGATACAGCCCAGCTTTCCTTCTCCGCCCCCCTTGCCAATTTTTCAACAAGATCTAACGGAATCTCTTCCCCCATTTGATGGAGCTTCCAGAGGATGTCTATTCGGATATCCATTAAGCTATCGTTCAGTGCCTTCTTGAGGATCATGGGTATTCTATTATCGTGGGTGTTTCTCCATAGCATGAAGAGGTGGAAGGCAGCATATGACCTGTTGAAAGGTAGTTTTGCCTGAAGGAGTATCTTTTCAAGGACAGCGAGTATCTGGTCCTGTGTTCCCGAGTTTAGTAGTACGACTATGTAAGGTTTAAGTCTTTCGTTGGAGCTTAGCTTTGCCTCGATTGAGTCTATTGCCTGTTCGAGGGTTAGATTAACCGATGGCTTTGTTTTGCCAGCACTTTCAGGTCTTCCCCATAGACTTTCTCTCAAGCCCACTATCAGGAAAATGAAGGTAATGATTACTAAAATTTTTTGATGCCTCATGGTGTCTCTCCTTAACTTTGAATGCCTAAAGTAATCAAAGGCCTATTCACCTCGAAGTAGAAGTCAGGCATATCTCTCGTAGCTACGTGTATCTCTGATTTTCTCACTGCGGTGCTTTTGGTAGCACCATTTTCATTCAATATCTTTCTCTTACCCTTCATTCTACCCTCCTATTTATTTTTTGGTATTTTCTTTATGCCTGTTAACAGCGGCCACTGACTGTAAACCTGGTACTCCCTACCTCACCTGTAAGTTCCCCATCCAATTTCCTCCCCTCAATTCTACACCAATCTCCTCTCCTCGTAATATACCTTTCTCACCCCCTTTCACCGTAACATATTTTATGGAGCCTTTAAATTCGGTCTTCCTGCGCATCTGCTGACAGGTGCAGTCTTTAATTAGCTGGACATCTGTTCTGAATCTTAGAGAGAAAATCACATCTGGAGGGGGAATTGAGCTGATGGAGACAAACCATCTCGTCCCCTTCGCAGGTTTGATGCCAGAAGACTCTTTTAAAACATCAGAGCACATCTTCTTCCCCCTCTTCCTCACATTTTATAAAGCCAGGAAATCCATAAAGTCAAGTCCTTCATTAAACCCTGATCTTTGGGGTAAAACTCGCTCGTTCTCAAAAGGTTTCTTTTACATAGCGTCTCAAAACCTCACTCCTGTGAATCTGAAACTGGTTCTCTTTCTGAAGTGGGAGTTTTGTGGTGTTGCTCCATAACCGTCATTCCCATTTAAAACAGGAAACCTGGTTTTTCCCGTTATCCTGCCACTGAAGTGCAATCTCATTCTCAGCGATAGCCTCTGCAATCAGGTTCGTCGGAGAGGCCACCCCATGAATTGTGAATGTCCTATCGCTTACGTCAGTTGCAGTGTGGCCGGCACAGTCATAAACAACGATCTTTACCTTACACTCGCTTGTCGCAAGGTCACAGGGTATATGCCATGTATATGACTTCAAGTCCCCATCGAGCTCATCTATCAGTTCCCAGGAATCGCCGTTGTCAGGGGTGAAGTGGAAGATATTTTTATGGTGGGGTTTAGTGTTACGTCGAGGATGTTTGATTTTCGTTTTTGCATGGCAAAGGTGAGAACTTGCCCGTCGCGCATCACGTGAGCCAGAGGACCCTCTTCCTCAAAATTAGTTCTTACCGAAATCTTCGTTTTCTTACTCATCGCTGGTTAACCTCCTTTCCTCCTGTGAACCCTCTCAAGCTGATTATACAACCTGACTATAGCCCTGTTAATTTCT
>JAGGUL010000119.1 GCA_021158525.1 Candidatus Hydrothermota bacterium
ACATGGCCAGGTTGTGCCTCTCACTGTGGAGAACCTGATCGGCGGGGATTCCCCTTTTTTCCTCCAGCTCTTTAAGGGATGTGCGAACGAAGTTCTCTATATCCGGGAATTCCTCCTTCACCTTTTTGAGGAAGAATTCATCTCCCTCGAGGAGCTTGACTGCAAGGAATCTCCTCGTCACCTTGAGCTTTCGGGCGAGTTCCTCGGAGATGGAATCCTCCATCTCCCTGATTTTCTCCTCGACGGGCGCCGGATATCTTATAGCCCTGGGGTTTGTGCCCGTTCTCGCCGTCTCGAAAACGGCCTCGAAGAGCTTCTTTATTCCCTTTCCGTGAACGGCTATGACGGGGACAACGGGCACGCCCAGCATTTCCGAGAGCTTTTCGACGTCGATCTCTATGCCCTTCCTCTCGGCTTCGTCCATCATGTTGAGGGCCACGACGGTGGGCAATCCGAGGTCGAGCAGCTCGAGGGTGAGCTCGAGGCTCCGCGAGAGCAGCGATGCGTCGATGACGTTTATGACGACATCGATCTCGTTTTCTATGAGGTACTTGAGGGTCTCAAGCTCGGCCAGATCGCCAGTGGACAGCGAATAGGTTCCGGGGAGATCTACGACATCGGCTATTCTGCCCCCGATGTTGACGCGGCTCTCGGTGAAGGTGACGGTGGTGCCCGGCAGGTTGGACGTGTTGGCCTTAAATCCTGCGATTACGTTGAAAAGCGTGCTCTTGCCGGAATTTGGCTGTCCTACCAGTGCTATTTTCAAAGCTCTACCTCACCGGTTGCACCAGTATCCTTCTCGCCACGCCTCTGCCGATTGCCGCCCTGACTCCCGTGGTCAGGTTCTCGATGTAAAGGGGACCTCCAAAGGGTCCGATCGACAGGATCCTTATGGTATCCCCGGGATGGAGGCCGAGCTGAAAAAGCCGCATCTGGACTCCCCGGCCTCCTGCCATCTGAATTATCTTCACCGTTGTTCCGGGTGGAACGCTGATCAAACTCAACATAGCTGTGTATATTAATTCAAGGGGGGCAATTAGTCAAGTTGAGAATGTGTCTAAATTAGGTTTTGAGTTTTTGCTTCTTTGCGGCGGGAAAAAGGACGTTATCGAGGATAAGCCTGTAGCCCGGGGAGTTTTTGTGGAGCCTGAGGTCAGTGGGGGGATCGCCCACAAAATGCTGGTAGTCCTCAGGATCATGGCCTCCCAGGAAGGAGAAGAACCCTTTCCCGTAATTTCCATAGAGGTATTTGACCTCGTCGGTGCCCTTGACCTCGGCCATAATGATCACGTTTTTCTTTATTTTGCTCCTCCTGAAGCCCGTGTCCTGCCCGAGAAATTCCTTGATCACCGATGTGTGATTCTGGGTCAGGATGGTGGGGACGGGGTCGAACTTGGCCGAGAAATCGAAGAGGGTGAAATAGGTGTTTGGCCCCCTGAGGTAGGCCTCCCTCGTGACGTCGATGTCCGAATGCTCGTATTCTAGGGGGTTGAGTTTCAGCTTGAAGTCGGTGAAAGCCAGCGTTTTGGAATAGTCGAGCTTGCTGTTGGCATCGGGGTCGTAGGGATCGCCGTCGTAGACTCTTCCCGCTATGTCAATGCCCTCGGCGGCGAGGGCTATATCCAGCGTTGCGGGCGCTGAGCACATGGCGAAAAGAAAGCCGCCTCTTCTCACGAATTCCTTGATCCTCTTTGCCACAGCCAGCTTGAGCTGAGTGACTTTCTTGAAACCCAGTTTTCGCGCGATCTCGTCGTTAACGGCCACCTGTCTCTTGTACCAGTCGGCGTTGTGATATGCCGCATAGAACTTCCCATACTGACCTGTGAAATCCTCGTGGTGGAGGTGAAGCCAGTCGTATTCCGAGAGCTTACCCTTCAATATGTCCTCGTCGTATATCCTGTCGTAAGGAATTTCTGCATATTCGAGGGCAAGGGCCACTGCGTCGTCCCAGGGCTCAGCGTAGGGAGGTATGTAAACGGCCACTTTCGGAGCCTTTTCGAGGAGGACGTTGTTCATGTTGTTCTCCTCGATCTCGGCGTAGATCTGGGCCTGCTGGGCCGGGGAGACCCTTTCAAATTGGACACCCTTCAGCTCGCAGAGCTGTTCTATCTCGGGGTAGTCGTCCATCAAGAAGGAGCCCCCCCTGTAATTGAGAAGCCACTCCACGTCGATACCCCGTTCGAGGACCTTGTAGGCTATGCCGTAGGCCTTCAGGTGGTCCGTCTGGCTGTGATCCATCGGGATCAATAACCTATCCTGGCCGTAAAGCACAAAGGGGAGGATCAAAAGTAATAGGATCTTCAGCTTTTTCATGCTATTAATCTAATTCGAAAGCTCGATACGGTCAAGTCCATAAGCGAAAGAGAGCATAATGGAATTTGCCCGGGAGCTTGACAGGGATAAGGGGCGGGGTTAATTTAATCACATGCTCCTTCTTTTCCTGTTACTTGTGACGAAGTCTCTCGGCGTGGAGGTCTCGGCGGTGATACCCTCCTGGTATGCCGGCGTGCCAGCGGTGGTGTTGACCGATACCCTTTCGGGGAGGTCACTCCCGATTTTTATCGGCGAATCTGAGGCGAGGTCCATCGAGCTTGCCCTTGCGGGGCAGAAGTTTCCCAGGCCTCTTACCCATGACCTTCTGAGGGACATTCTTGAAGCCTATAAGATCAGAGTTATCAAGGTGGTGGTCAGCGATCTCAGGGACGGCACCTATTACGCCCGGATCTATCTCAAACAGAAAGGTAAAAGGAAGGAGATGGATTCGCGGCCTTCCGATGCCATTGCCCTCGCGCTCAGGACAGGAGCACCCATATTTGTGGAGGAAGAGGTATTTAAAAAGGCCGAGAAAACGGAGAAGCCAAAACAGCCGGAGGAAAGAAAGGGCGAAAGGATCTGAAGATGAAGGCCCTTTTCCTCGTATCGCAATCCCCCCGGAGGATAGAGCTTCTGAGGCGTTTCGGATACGTCTTTCAGGTGATCTCCCCGGGTTTCAGAGAGGAAAATGTCAGAACGGGCACCCCACAGCTCGCCCTTGAAAACGCGCGAGGAAAATTGAGGGGTGCGGAGAACAGGGGAGAGGGAGTTTATCTCGCCTCGGACACCATCGTCTACATAGATGGCCTGATCCTCGGAAAGCCGGAGAATGAAGGGGAGGCGAGGGAATTTCTTCGAATGCTCTCCGGAAGGGAACATCACGTTTACACGGGCATAGCCCTCCGGGAGCACCCTTCGGGAGAAGTGCACGAGGAATTAGTGGACACGCTCGTCAGGTTTAAAAAACTCGAGGATGAGGAGATCGAGTTCATGCTTTCAAACGATAATCCCCTGGACAAAGCCGGGGCCTACGCCATTCAGGGCATAGCGGGCCTCTTTATTGAGAGCATTTCAGGCTCTTACTACAACGTGGTCGGCCTTCCGATAGAAAGAGTTTACCTGGCGCTCAGGAGGTTCGGCGTTATCCCAGTTCCACTTTCGAGAAGTCACCCACGTTGAATCTTCTCAGTCCGCCTTTCACCTGAGCTTTTTGTCCGAGTATGGACGAAGTCATGGAGATGTTTTCCACGATCGCTTCCCTGTTGATGATGCTGTCCGTGACGATCGAGTTCGATATCATGGCGCCGCTTGCGATGGACACATAGGGCCCTATTATGGAGTTTTTGATCTCCACGTCCTTTTCGATGAAGACGGGCGGAACTATCAGGGACCCCGGTATCTCGTATTTGCTTCCCGTTTTCCCGAGGAGTATTCTGTTAGTTTCGAGGAGGGTTTCGGGCTTGCCGCAGTCATACCACCCCTCGATCCTGACGGCCAGCGGCCTCCAGCCTCTCTCCAGCATGTAGGCGAGCGCGTCGGTGAGCTGATATTCCCCCTTGGTTTTTATGTCCCTTTCCATGATGTAGCTGAGCCCTTCGAAGAGGAGCCCCGTCGATGTGAAGTAATAGAGCCCCACGATGGCCAGGTTGCTCTTCGGCCTGTCGGGTTTTTCCTCGACTCCACGGATGTATCCCTCCTCGTCGAGTTCCACGACGCCGAACCTTCTCGGGTCGTCCACCTCTTTCACCGCAATAAAGTCCCTGTCCAGGGATGAGCTTTTGATGCTCTCCCCTTCGATGATGGTGTCTCCGAGGATCACGAGAAGCCTGTCTTTCTCGTTGATGAGGTCCTTCGTCTGGTATACAGCATGTCCAAGACCCATGAGTTCCCGCTGAAGCACTCCTTTCACCGTGCCTTTCCAGTATTCGCGGACAAAATCCACCACAGATTCGCCGTTTTCCCCGTAGACGAGGATGATCTCCTCTATGGGGAGGCCCGAGATGTTGTCTATTATGTGCGCTATTATGGGCTTCCCAGCCACGTGAAGGAGAGGCTTCGGAACCGTGAAAGTGTGGGGCCTCAACCTGGTGCCGAGACCTGCAACTGGTATGACGGCTTTCATCGCGCGAGCCTCCTTTTGAGCTCATCTATCCTCGGGATGGCAATGGGATCTACCTGGTAGTTTTTCGCCAGATAAAGGCTTATGTAGTCCCCCAGATACAGCAGGTAAAAGACCCTTTCCACGAGGTTGTCCCCCTTCGAGGCGACGAAAGAAATCCCCATGACGGATGACCTGATTATGTCGGCGGTGTATTGCATTCTCAGCTTCGTCCTTGGGTGGTCATCTGCGTCCTCTATGAAAACGACCCAGAGCTGCTCGACCCTTTCGCGGGGATATTCCATTCCAGTGATCTCATTGTGATCGAGCTCAGGGAGCTCGTCGATGTGGGCAAAGGCCTTGGCGTTCTCGTTGATCTGGGTTTTCCACCTCATGGCAACGGGTCTGAGGCGCCTCGATGTGTAGATGACGGGGAACCGCAGATAGAATTTCTCCGAGAGCTCCAGGGGGAGGGAATCAAGGGACTCGAATTCACCCTGCAGTTTTCTCAGGTAATCGGGGAGTTTCCTCAGCTGGCCGATTAGCTCGGGGATCTTCATCCCTCCCTCGTCAAAGATTCTGATAATGGGGACGAAGAGGTAACCCAGGGCAGCTCTTGGAGGAAAACCTCCGGGAATTTTCACGATGGGTGTGCCGTTTTCTTCAGAGAGACGGGCAAGTTCGCCGTCGCTCGTTATAGAGAGGACCTGGGAGCCCCTCTCGAGGGCTTCTTTGTAGAGAGAAATTGATTCCTCGGTGTTTCCGGAATAGCTGCTCACGATGACCAGGGAGTCTTTGCCCACGTAGGCGGGAAGTTCATAGTCCCTCACCGTTTCCATGGGCAGAGGGAAATTTCCCAGGAAGATCCTTGCCAGGTCTCCCGAAATGGCTGAGCCGCCCATACCACCGAAAATAACATGGTGGACGCTGCTCAGGTCAATAACCGGAATGTCGAACTTAAAGGCTTCCTCTATTTCATCGGGCAATTTTCTGATCAGCTCAAGCATGTCGGACATTTCGCTCGCTCCTTTTTTATTTTTCGATTAATATAACCCAATAGCCCTTTTGAGTAAAGGAAAAGCCAGTGAGCAGCCCTCTGAAGTTACCCCGACAAAATTATTATGCGGAGGACCTTTGTCTTCCCGGTCAAATGGTACAGCAGGAAATAGATGCCGGGAGCAAGTCCGTCGGTTTCCAGGTCGGCCGATCCCATCCTCGTTTCTCCGATCCTTTTGCCAGAGACATCATACAGATATGCCGGCTCGGTGCCGCGGACAGATGTCAGGGGGATCGGCTGCCCCTGTTTGAGGATCAGGGTCGGGGCTTCTGAGATTTCGGGTCCGCTCGAGCGAGTTTCCTCCTCTACGCTCGTGGAATAGGTAAATGTGTACTGCGGATCGGGCAGAAATGAGCCTGCTTCGTACAGTTTCACCGTGATGACGTAGGTGGAATCCAGCTCAAGGAGCAGGAAATGGTGGACGTAAGCGCCGTAGGGCGGAGGTTGAAGCGGATAGATGAGCGGAGAGCCGCCTCCGCCGCTGATGAGGTAAAGCACACCCTGGTAAGTCCATCTGTCGTAAAAATGCTGATGTCCGAAGATGCCGGCAATTACGTTGTGGTCCCTTAAAAGGTCGGTGAACTCCTGAGTATGGCTCAGGGAATAGTTGGGCCTCGGAAAATAGTAATAGTATCCGAGGCAGTAAGTCGTGTCGTGCCCCGGCAGATAGGGCGGCACATGGGCGAAGACAAAGGCCCAGTATCCGAGAGAATCCGCTTCAGTTAATAGCGAATCGAGCCAGTCAATCTGTTCTTCTGAGATGAAATAATCGATCCGGTGAGTGCCGTAATAGGGGTCTATCAGGGAATCCTGTTGACAATCGGCCAGGAAGATGAACCTGTAGCCTCCGTAGTCGAAGTAATAGTCGGTTTCGCCGAAGAGGGAGTCATAGAGATAGGGCCCCTCATCGGCATAGAGCTCGTGATTCCCCCGTACGGTTAAGAGGTTTGTCTCGAAGGAATCTATGACGTTCAGGAAGTGGTCGTACTCCCAGGTATATCCCCGCTGGATGAAGTCTCCGCCGTGGACCACAAACAGGGGGCTGATCTCATTTATCGTCTCCTTGATGAGCGAGAAAATGCTGTCGGCCGAGGGATCGTTGGGATCGAAGGAATTCCTGCTGTCGGCCACATAGGCGAACCTTATGGGATACCTCAGAGGGGTGCTGAGTATCCTGTTTATGACGGAGTCGGTCGGATGATTTTGAAACCCGATGAGCTCACCGACCAGTAAAATTACGATAAAAGACATCTTCCTCATCGCGCTCCCTTTTCGGGAATATCTTAACCTTTTTCGCCCGTTCTATCAACGGAAGAAGGGCTCAGAGAGGTCGATTGTCCTCTCCCAGAATCGTTATCCTCGGGGAATAGCCCTCGAGCTCTTCCTCCTCGAGCAGGGTGTAAGAGGCTATTATCAAAAGATCTCCGACCTCAGCTTTTCTCGCAGCAGCGCCGTTGAGTACCACCTCGTATCCGTTTTCCTCGCCCGGTATGATGTACGTGGAGAACCTCTCGCCGTTCGTTATGTTGTATACCTCTATCTTCTCGTAGGGATACATGCCCGAGGCCGAGAGCAGAGCTTTGCCGAGCGTCAGGCTGCCCTCGTATTCCAGGTTCTTCCCCGTGACCCTGGCCCTGTGTATCTTGCACCTCAGGACCTGAACCTTCACGGTTCCACCTCCAGGTTGTCGATCAGCCTCGCCCTGCCGACCCAGACGGCGAGGGCTATCAGGGCTTTACCCTTTATCTCCGCGAGGGGCTCGAGGGTCTCGGGGTCGACGATCTCGATGTAGTCTATCTTTCTCACGTGGGGCTGGCTCTCTATGAGATCGCGCATGGCCCTGATCAGCGCCGGGGGGTTCCTTTCCCCTGATTTCACCATCTGCTCCGCCAGCTTGAGCGACCTGTAAAGGGACAGCGCCGATTCCCTTTCCTGCGGGCTCAGATACTCGTTTCGCGAGCTCATGGCCAGTCCATCGGGTTCTCTCACGGTGGGGCAGGGCACTATCTCGACGGGCATGTTGAGGTCCCTGACCATGCATTCGATGACCCTGAGCTGTTGGTAGTCCTTTTTCCCGAAATAGGCCCTCGCGGGCTGAACCACGTTGAGGAGCTTCGCCACGACCGTCGACACGCCCCTGAAGTGTCCGGGCCTGTGCCTCCCGCAGAGGCCCTCTGTGAGGCCCTCTACCTCCACGTAAGTGCTGAAATCCACGGGATAGAAGTCCTCGACCCCCGGCATGAACACGTAGTCAACGCCGACATCGCCTGCGAGCCTGAGGTCCCTCTCCTCATCCCTGGGGTACCGCTCGAAATCCTCTCCGGGCCCGAACTGGAGGGGATTTACGAAAATAGAAACGATCACTATATCGTTCTCCTCCCGGGCCCTTCGCATGAGGGAGAGATGTCCCTCGTGAAAGTAGCCCATGGTGGGCACAAAACCTATGGACTTTCCTGACACCCTCAGGGCGAGGCAGAGCTCCTGCATGCGGGCAGGATCCCTTATGACTTCAGGTCTTTTTGAACTCATCGAGTGTGTAGCTGTGGGACCTGTCAGGGAAGGTCCCCTCTTCTGTCTCCCTCTTGAAGTCCTGAAGGGCCTTGAAAATCAGTTCTCCGGCCTCGCAGTACCTCTTGACGAAGCGGGTTTTCATCTCCCGGAAGATCCCGATGAGGTCGTGGAGTATCAGTACCTGTCCGTCGGTGTGGGGCCCGGCACCGATGCCTATGGTCGGAATATCCACCGATTCCGTTATCCTTTTTGCCCCTTCGAGGGTAATGCATTCGAGGACTATGGAGAAAGCCCCGGCTTCCTCCAGCGCTTTCGCGCTCCTCACGAGTTCCTCGATCTCCTCCTCCGATCTGCCCTGCACCCTGTAGCCGCCGAAATAATTGATCTTCTGGGGGGTTAGTCCTATGTGCCCCATCACCGGGATGCCGTACCTGACCATCTCCGCCACGAGCTCGGCGACCTCCTCCCCGCCCTCCAGTTTGACTGCATCGGCGCCTGCCTCCTTGATGAATCTGCCGGCATTTCTCAGCGCCTCCTCCTTCGATGCCTGGTAGGACATGAAGGGCATATCGCCTATCACCATGGCCTTTTTGACCGCCCTCCGCACCGCCATTGTGTGGTAGAGCATCATCTCCATGGTGGCCGGCAGCGTGTTGCTATAGCCGGCGACGACCATGGCGGCGGAGTCGCCCACGATGATCCCGTGTATCCCCGCTTCGTCGGCCAGTTTGGCCGTGGGAAAGTCATAGGTCGATACCAGGACGAGCTTCTCGCCCTTTTTCTTTTTGTTTATGAATGTCCTGATAGTAACCTTGCTCACATCAATAAGGCCTGAATTCTGTGTCCTCGTCTATCCTTCTCACGAAGGCGGCTATCAGTTTGTAGGCGTTCTCCAGGTCATCCAGGCTGACTATCTCACAGGGCGTGTGCATGTTCCTGTTGGGAATGGATATGAGGCCTGTTGCCACCCCGGCTCTCGTGAGCTGAATCACGTTGGCGTCCGTTCCCGTTCCCCTGGGTATCCCCTCGATCTGATAGGGGATTCCCTCTTCCTCGGCGGTTTTGACGAGCAGTTCAAAAACTTTGTGATTTATATTGGGCCCCCGAGCTATAACGGGCCCCTTTCCTATTTTGATGTCCCCTATTTTCTTCCTGTCCGATTTGTCGAAGTCGGGCGAGTCGGTGGCGAAGGTCACGTCCACGGCAATTCCCACCCTGGGGTCTATGCCGAAGGCACTTGTTTTGGCTCCCCTGAGGCCTATTTCCTCCTGGACTGTGGCCACCGAATACACTGCTGCCTTTGGCTTATCTTCGGCAAGGAGCCTCAGGGACTCCAGTACCACGAAAGCACCCACTTTGTCGTCTATGCCCTTGGAGACGATCTTGTTGTTGAGGAGTTCCTCCATACTGTAAGCGAGTGTGATGGGATCGCCGATCTTAACCAGTTTTTCTGCCTCTTCCTTGCTTCCAGCGCCGATGTCGATCCACAGCTTCTCTATCTGAACGACCTTTTTCCTGTCCTCGGGATCAAGAAGGTGAATGGGTTTCTTGCCGATAACTCCGGGAATTTTGCCCTTTTGGGTTTTTATCCAGACCCTCTGACCCTGAGGGATCTGAGGGTCGTGCCCGCCTATGGGCGCGAAAGAGATAAATCCCTTGTCGTCTATGTATTTCACGAGGAATCCTATCTCATCTATGTGACCCGCGAGCATGACCCTGGGGCTTCCCTTTTCGTTCACTACGGCGATGGAATTTCCGTGATAGTCGGTCCACACTTTTTCGGCAAAGGTGCCGGCCTTTTTCTTCCACAGTACCGACGCCTCTTCTTCGTAACCCGATGGGCTCATCGTGTTCAGGAGATCCCTGAGAAATTCGAACTCAGCCTTTTCCATCGAAAGCCTCCTTTGTTTTCCAAAAGTGTCGTGAAAATTATAAAGCCTGAGTGAATTGGGAACAATTTTGAGAACGAGTCTTAATTACTCATCAGTTCTCTCGAGTTTTTCCTTAATTTTCTCGACGAGCTTTGAAATAGCATCGGGGAGCCTGTCGGGATGTCGCCCCCCGCCTTCGGCCTTTGTGGGGCTTCCGCCGCCACCGCCGCCGATCTCTTTCCCTATCTCCCTTATCAGCTCCT
>JAGGUL010000128.1 GCA_021158525.1 Candidatus Hydrothermota bacterium
GTCATAACCAGGCACCCAGCTGAATGTCCCCGTCGCTGGATTCCCCGTATCGCTCACAAAACTCGCTCCTGTCGGCAGATCCTCTGCCACTAAATACACCATGTCACTGTCACAACTGTCCGGATCACTGCATACCACGTTGAACTCTAAAGTGTCTCCCTCCGCCACACTCTGCAACCCCGGATCACTCACCTCAGGCGCACGGTCCACCTCCACAACCTCTATCTCCACATAATCCGTATCCGCCATAACCGGACTGCCCACATCCCTCGCTATAAACCTCACCTCATACACACCTGAATCACAATAACCCGGCTCCCAGCTGAACGAACCTGTACCATCTCCGTTGTCCACAAAGGCCGCCCCCGAAGGCATCCCCTCCGCTGACAATATTATCGAATCTCCATCTGGATCATTCGCACTAACTCCAAACCCTAACGAATCCCCCTCATTAACAACCTGCGTGTCCGAAGGCACTGTCAATACCGGCGCGTCATTGGCGTAAAGCACCCCGCTCACGCCCAGAACGGCGAGTATTAGCAACCACCTTAACTTTGTATCCATACACTCTCACTCCCTTGCCCCTCCTAACTGTAATGCCCCATCAGACCGACTTGACAAACCGACTTGACAATTATTTAACCGTGACTGCCCGTTATTTCAAGCGCAGAATTTTCCTGACGTCAACGGACTCTCTGTACGTTAATTTCACCATGTAAATACCCGGGCTGACAACCTTTCCGCTTGAATCCCGGCCTTTCCAGACAAACACCTGTTTCCCGGAACGATTACTAACTTTATCAATGCTCAAAATGCACCTGCCAGCTACATCATATATCGCCAGCTCGTAAAATTCTCCCTGTGGAACAGCATAGTCGATTTTCACACCGTTTAACTCAGGAACAAGCATTATGTTTCTCAGCCCGAACTTGTTAGCTGCTTCATCCTCAGAAGCCATAGAACTGTTCCAATAAATCACAGGGTAAACCTCTATACCCTCCGGAGTCACATAGAAACCTGAGACAGAATCGACGTCATCTATATCACTGAAACTGAATAGTTCAACTGCCCCTGCAGAAAGTGAAAATGCACTGCTGTTCGGATTTAAATCCTTCAATCCTGATACCAGGTAATCCCCGCTCCCTACTTTTTTGAAATCGAAGAAGAAGAAATTACTGACATCCATTTCTCTGAGAGAGTCTGGCGTTCCCCATACTTCAAATTGGAACGCAGAAAGCGGCCTACTGTGTTTCAAAACGACTGTTTTCCCTATCAATAGTGTGTCAACTGCTGACATCACCTTCGAAATTTTCAGAATGCGGTTCCCGCAGGGCGGGAAGCTGCCGCAGATCAGCTGATCTGCGGTTGGGTCGGGGCCGCAAGAACCGTTTGGTTCAGGGAAATTGGGAGGAGCAAAGTGCTGGAGGAAGTAAATGGCATCAGAAGTGTTCAACTGTCCATCATCGTCAAAATCTGCCGCATCTTCACAGGTAAAATCAGGAGGGTACAGATGAGAGAGGAAATACACGGCGTCTGTGACATTAACTGAGCCGTCAGCATTAGCATCCCCTCTTATAAAGAGAATCGAATCGTTATAGACTGTGAAAGAAACTGGAACCTCCACCACTGAGTTGGACGTATCATTGTTATAGATGAATATGTTGCCCGTGTGGGTACCTGCAGTTAGTGACGTAGCATCCATTTTAACAAGCACGTAGGCAGAGCCTCCGGGTGAAACTGTTCCCATTTCCGGTATAACCTCAAGCCAATTCTGTTTTGCCCCTGAACCCAATGCTTCTGTCCGCGTCAATTTTAAGGATTTCTCGGCGGAGGAATTTGTCGTCGCCAAAATGTTGAAATACAGTGTCCCCTCTCCCTCGTTTTCTATCAATAACGAGTCGTAAACTATATCGCCTACTTGACCAAATGTATCTATTTCCTGCGGCGTAACAACTATTTCGGGGTTAAGTGAATTCACCCTGAAAGTAACATCGACGTTTACTGTGGGATTAGCCGTGTCGTTGCTATTAATGTGGATGATGGCGGTGTAGATATCCGCCGTCAAAGTCGAGGCATCGAGTTTTACCTGCACCAAAGCCGTCTCGCCCGGGAGCACTGTTCCCGAACTCGGAGTTGTCTCGAGCCAATCCTGGCGCCCCGATATTTTTACCCTGCTGAATGACAGGATCAGACCCGCCACTTCCTCCGTGGTTACCGAAAACGTCAGGTCAGCCTCTCCCGTATTGCCTATGGCGATCGTGTCATAAACTATCTGACCTTCGTCGCAGAAAGTATCTATTTCAGTAGGACTAACCACGATGTGCGGATACAGCTGATAAACCTCGAATGTCACCGGCACGTCCACCGTGGGATTCTCGGGATCGTTGCTATTTATGTGAATATTAGCAGTGTAAGTTCCCTCACTCAATGAAGTAGCATCGAGGGTGACCTGAAGGTAAGTCTGCCCTGAAGGAGGAACACTCCCTGAAGTGGGCGTGACCTCTATCCAATCCTGTTTCGGTGCTAATTGAGAAACGGAGTTCCTGGAAACTCCCCTAGAACTAGAAGAAACAGCGATAAAATCGGTTTCAACAGTAAAATCAAGAGTCGCATCACCGGTATTCTGCACCGTTATAGTGTCAATAACAATATCACCCGCATATGCAAAAGTATCAATTGATTGTGGGCTAAGGCTGATCTGAGGATAGAAACTCGTTACATGCAGCGAAATTGTGACATTAACAACCGAATCCTGCGGGTCGTTGCTCATCACCCTCACTATCGCCCCATACTGACCAGTGTCCATATCCGCCGTGTTGAACACCAATCCCACATCCATGCTCTCTCCCACCTCCACTGTCCCACTCGCCGGATCCTCCGTCAACCACCCTAAATTCAACCCCAACCACACCGCCAGTCCATCGTGCACATACGAAGCATTGTACACAACCTCTAACCCATCACTGCCGTCGGCATTCTCTATCCCCACCGTCGCACCCGCCAGCTCTCCGTCCATCGTGTTGTACTGATACAACATGTAACCATCGGGATATAATATCGCCTCAAAAGTGTAAGAACCCGCGCTGGGATAGTGGGGTACCTCTTTCCACTCCACTATGAACCTGTCGTTCTCCTCATCGTTATAGTAATAAACTTCGCCCCCTGCTGAAGGATTGAGGTCGTCCCAGAAAGGCGCTATGATGTCGTTGGGATCCTCCGGATCGGGTATCGGATCGTTTGTATAATCGGTACCATCTATTCCGAAGGTCAGATACCCATTCGAGGATATCTTCACGCTGTTCTTTGCCTCTCCATAGAAATTGAAGGTGAAAGGCAAAGACACAGTGAGGGAATCGTCATCACCAAAGTTCAAAGGCGTGCCAACTCCACTTATCTCAACCCAATCGTAAACAGGACCACCTAGCTCGTCCGAATCTATCCACGTGTATCCATAATTATCTGGTCCGCCCTGTCCCTTCACAGGCGATACGCCCCTTCCAGGATCAGGCTCTCCCTTCGCAGGCTCATAATGAGGCCTCACCCTCTTTATGACGGTCCTGTCTCCGACTACCTTCCTCAACAGTATCTCTCCTACCTGCCACTCGGTATCCCTCACAGTGAAGAGAAGCGGCCCCTCACCGACGTTCGATATGGTCATCCACAGGGTATCAACGGTGTCGGGAGGCAGCGTCACGTCAAAGCTCAGAGGACTGACCTCTATGTCAGGATAAGGCCAGGGCTCCACCGATATGTCGTCCACGTACCACCCTTCTCGGGTTACAATCCCATCGCTCGTCTGCCTGAACCTTATCAATACAGCTCCGGTGTAACTCCTCAGATCATACTCCAACCTAACCCATCCGCCTGAAGAGCCGTTGAGGGCATCTCCCAGCTGCTGCCAGGTGCTTCCTCCATCGGTCGATACTTCCACATAACCGTAATCATAATTTGTCTCGAGATCGTAATATGTCCAGAAGACGAGCTTCGATTCGGGGTACAGCGCTATCTCCGGCGTCATCAGCCAGGCATTCATGTCGTTGTTATACTGCCAGCTGCCCTCGCTGCCCGAATACCAGCTGTGAGTGGGAGAATATGACCGATGCTCCGTTATATGCCACAGATCACCGCTTCCTCCGTGCGTCAAGTCTCCCTCTCCGCTCTCCACATCGTCAAAGAAGCCCTTGCCCCGTATTTGTAAAAGAAATGTATCCACATAGCTGAACGCCCCTGTATGCATGGTTATGTAGAGAAAAACGTGATATGGATCGGGGCAGGTCGAATCTATGGATATCTCAAAGGGGGTTGCAGACTGTGATACTGAATCGGGAGGAATATCCCCATAACTCGCTGTATCCTGGGTTATGGACACATATGGATCCGGGGCCATGGATAAAGTAGCATGAGTGTTATAAGCATAGGCAGATCCAGTATTTTCTATAAGGACATAAAGCTCTATGTCCTCGCCGGGAGCGGGCACGTGATTGGAATCGGGATCGTCAATGATTTTATCATAATACTCGAGAATGGGCTTCCTAACTATGACAGAGGGATGAGATATCCAGGTGTCACCATCTGAGCTTATGACGGTGAGGTCAAAGTTCACGTGATGTTCATCAGGAGCCGAGAGGTCCACTGAGTAAGAATAAGGGTTAGAACCTGCGGATGAGTCATCAGGAGCTAAATAGCCATAGTAGGAGCTGTCGACTGAAATAGAGATGTAAGGGTCATCGGTGGAGAGAATAGCGTAAACACCGTGCGAAGGGCTGTCGCCGTAGTTCTTCAGCCAAATTGTCATATCAACTGTTTCGCCAGGATTTACAACCCCATCTCCTCCCGAGTCATTTATTTCTTCTTTTAAATATGCGACATAAGGGCCCGTGGCAGTAGCCACTGTATAGCCCTGATATGGTATCTTATTCCTGGCGGTGACTGTTATCAGGACGGTATCAATAGGCCCAGTTTCTATCGTTAATGTGACGTCTCCATCATTGTCGGTATAACCATAGGAGTATATAGCTGTGTCTTTCATGGCACACACAAGTGCGTAAGGAACAGTATCGCCAGAAGTATTTTCAACATGAACATCCAGGTTATAAAGCCCCGGGGGAATCGCTGATGGATACTGGACCACCAGGCTTTCGGGAGCCCCAGTCCAGATATTTAATTCAGGGTCAGCAATACATTGAAACCCATAAAACTCACTGTAATCTGCATAAAGATCATAATACCTTTTTCTTCCAGCTTCCACTCCCTTACCGAATGCAACGATGCTATCGCCCGTGTCGGTGAACACGTAATCGAAAAAGCCTCTGTCAAGAGCACTCCTCTTGTAGGCACCACCTATAACAACAGTCGTGGGCCCACAAAACGCTATTCCGCCTCTCGGTTCAGAAACAGTTCCGGCTCGAACCCATTCTGAACCACAGGTAAAATTGGAACTTACCTGACTGCAGGTTGGCGAGACAACAACCGGCAATTTCAGACCCGGATTTGTACTATAAGGATCAACGGTAAAAGGAGACCACCAGTGGCAAACTGACTGTCCCCTGAAATTTATAAAAGACCTGCCGTCCTCAATAGCGGCATACACGTCGCTGGCAGAATTACCAGCGGTGTCAGAGAACATATCGACATGTGTAAAGCCAGCCTTGTACATAAGAGATTCTGCATGCATAACATCTCCCCAATAAATGGAGTCATCATCGTCACTGTCAATCTCCACTATCTGGGTCGCCTTGAGATACCAGTTCATGTCGCCCGTATAGGGATCTTTCTCGTAGTTCAAAACTTTATTGACGTAGTTTTCAACCTCAGAAACGTTAAAGGCAGGAAAGCGGCCTGGTATAATCTCATCGTAAATGTCCCCATCCATGTTCCCATAATAACAATCGGACCTGACTCCGCTCACAGTGACAAAGGGAATTGAATCGCCATTTCCCACGAGAAAAACATATTCGGGACGTGGATCCCACGTGTTATAAGCATCCTGTATGTAAGCCCTTATCTCTGACGCAGTGTGGCCAGTTTCCGATAGCTTGGCTATTTTGGCCAGCATACCCTTCTGGGTCTTCCATCGTGCAAGGGGAAGGAGGGCATCGTAATAGGAATCGGGAGCGATAATCAAATAACGAGCGCCGCTCGGGAACCTCCCCGAACCGCGCACAACACCAACTACAAATAACAACACTAACACTTCTAATCCATATTTTTTAACTCTCATTTCATAACGTCCTTTTGATTTTCCTTCTCAGCTTCAATAATCCGCTACATTCTTCTTTGAGCTCTGCACCTCCCCTCTTTTTTGGGGGTCTGGCGGGGCGCCGATTTTATCGGCGCCCCGCCAGAGTTTAAAAACAACCCCTTATCTCAATAGTGTCAGTTTCTTGGTCGCCTCAAACTTACCAGCCTTCATCTTGTAGAAGTATACACCAGGCGCAACGGGTCTTCCACTCTCGTCCCTGCCATCCCACTCTACCGCCTTATACCCAGCTCTCTGCCTGCCATTCACCAACGTCCTCACCCTCTGCCCCGCTATGTTGTATATCACCAACTCCACATTAGCATCTTTGGGCAACGCATACTTGATCACCGTGTTTCCACTGAACGGATTCGGTATGTTCTGGAATAACGCAAATGCCCTCGGCTTCCTCCTCGCTCCCTCATTAACACCCAACATCACCTCTGGCTCTATGCTGCGCCCGTCCCTGCTCGCCAGTACCGCCTCCTCCACCTTGAACTCTGGCAACTCTCCCCCTCTCACCA
>JAGGUL010000075.1 GCA_021158525.1 Candidatus Hydrothermota bacterium
GCAGCTATGTGCTCTACGAGCCCTGGAACGGGGTCTGCAGGGGAACCCTGGCGGCCACTTCTCTCCTTCCTTATTTCCCCGATATGAATACCTGCTGGACCGACATGATCCCCACGCTCAAGCTGATTCCCAATGCCTTCTACTTCAAGGGAGCGAAGGTCACCGTGAACTTTGACAATTCCAAACTGGATATCTACGACGCTGCGGGGCTCTCCGACCTCAAGGGAGATATCTGGGGGGCCGGCGATCCCTTCTTCTACTGGCCGACCTCTTTTGCAGGGAATAACACCGACACTGTGAGGTTCGATGCCAGTTGCCTCGACAGCCTGGTGGGCGGCGACGGGAGCAAGACCATAGCTTACGTGCCCTTCAAGTTAGAGGCACCCGGGGAATCGAATATCGTCCTCACGGGCGTAGATATAAGGGACGATTACAACGTGGGCGTTCCCTTCGATGTGGTCAATGCTACGGCGAAGTTCTGGCTCGGCGATGTCGCTTCTCCCGGAGATACCATGCACGGGGACGGTGTACTGGATATCAACGATCTCAACCTCTTTGCAAACGCCTACTGGAGCCATCTCGGGGATCCCAATTACGGGTGCAAATATGACATCGGTCCGACCGAGGACGGCTACATCTTCACCATGCCGGTGCCCGACGGTGTCATCGAGTTTGAGGACCTCATGATATTTGCAATCACCTGGGGCTACACCAATACCAGGGGATATTACGCCGAGAGCAAAGTGGAGAGCGGCGTGCTGTCCTATGGGACTGGTCTGAAGGCTGCTGGCAACGTGGAGGAGTACAGCTTTGAGCTCGTCGGTGCCGGCGGCCTCGTGGGAGCCGATCTCCTGTATCAATACGATCCGCGCAGGCTGCATCTCGTGTCGGTGGAGAAGGGAGGTCTTCTGAGCGGGATCCCGAACAGTTTCCTTGTCTATGAAGATCGGGACGGCAAGCTGAGGATAAATGTCGCCACATTCGGGGAGCCTCTGAGTGGAACGGGCAGCCTGGTCGTGCTGAAATTTGCAAAACTGACACCGGGGGACGCCCGTCCAGTTCTCCGTGAGGTAGACCTCAGGGATTACCGCAATCGCCAAGTGCTGAACAATGCAGACCGTCACACCCTCTCGGGCGAGGTTAGTCCGTCCTCTTTTGCACTTTCCGGCGCAATACCCAATCCCATGGTTAGCTCCGCGAAGATCTTCTATCAGGTTCCCTCCGACGCTCCGGTGAAGATCGCCCTTTATGACATCGCCGGAAGGCAGGTTCGTTCCCTCGTCAATGGGAAAGTAAAAGCTGGAAATCACACGGTGAGTTTCGACAGAAGGGACGACATGGGGAGGCTTCTTCCCAGCGGAACATACTTCATCAGGATGGAGAGCAAGGGCTACAGAGATGTGAGGAAGCTTCTTATCCGATAAAACGAACGGGTGGGGCGGCCCGATCTTCGATCGGGCCGCCCCAAAAGCCCTACGGGAGATTAACGATGCTGAAAGAAATAATCCTCCTATTGGCAGTGGCCTTTCACCTTTCGGGTCATAATAGGAAAGGAGCAAAGGATCTCGGAACCCTTTACTTCATTCCCAATCTTTCCGCCGTTTACGTGGGCGATCATTTCTCGGTGGAGCTTGCCCTGGATTCTCTCGTCAGAAACGTCAAGGGAGGATCAGTAAAGATCCAGTTCGATGCGACCCTTTTGTCCGTTGATTCCATCTGGGATGGCTCTCTCTTCTATGGAAATTACTTTATAGAGGACACTGTAATAGGCGACACCCTGATGGTGGACTTCGCCTTTCTCGATGATTCGGCCTCTGGCCCCGGGATCCTCTTTCAGATCGCCTTTGAAGCTGCTTCATCGGGATCCACACCTCTCCATCTTTTCGACGTGCGTTTCAGAGACCCTCTTAATCAGCCCATTCCACTGAACCTGTACGACGGACTTGTGAGAATTGACCAGTATTTCGTCAGGGGAGATGCCAACGCCGATGGGTCATTGAATGTCACTGACGTCGTGTATGTGATGGATCAGCTATTCCCTATATCTAATTTTTACTGTCTTGACGCCGCAGATGCGAACGACGACGGAAATATAAACGTGAGCGACGCAGTTTTCATATTGGCACATCTTTTTCCTTCCACAGGGTTTCCGCCTCCATTTCCGACCTGTGGGCGAGATCCTACGCTGGATGACTTGGGTTGCGGCAGTTTTCCTCCCTGTGAGACGTTGGGATCGAAAGGGCACTGAGCTGAGTTCAGGGGCTCTGTGTCGCGTGGGCTTCGTTGAATGTTAAATAAAAAGAGTATATTGCTCATAGCGTATATACTGGCGTTAACATTTATACCCCTCGAATCGGCACAGGAGGTGGTGGGAAGATTATATTTTGTCCCCTCATATTACCCAGTGGACCTCCTGTCCCCTTCTTCATTTGAGGCGGAGCTGTGGATCGATGACGGCGTCGACTCCCTTCATGGCTTTGATATCCACATCGTTTTTGACCCGTCAAAATTGGCCGTTGATTCCGTCGTGTTGGCCGATCTTCCCGGGGGGTATCCCTGTTTCTGTCCCACCCGGCTTCTCGGAGAGGGATACGCCCACCTGGTGTGTGCTGTGCTGGGGCCAGACGTGATAAGCGGTCAGGGCCCCTTTTTACGCCTTTATTTTCGCCCCCTTCAGCCTGGTATCTCCGTTGTCAAGGTGGATTCTGTGGTATTTTTGAGGCCCGACAATTCGAGAATTCCCGTGAAAAGAGATTATCTGCTGGTTCATATAAAAGGAGCTGATTCCCGGGATCCCGATGTCGGTAATCTCTATATGAGCGATGTTCCATTCAGAATTCCGGAGTGTCCCCATTGTTCTTTTCTCGGGATATACGACGCAAGCGGGAGGAAACTGCCTGCGAAAAATCTGGCCTCCTTCGGGAAAGGGTTTTATTTCTTTCTCTTCACAGAGCCTTCGGGCCGGTTGA
>JAGGUL010000069.1 GCA_021158525.1 Candidatus Hydrothermota bacterium
AGATAATCGAGGCCTTCAAAAGGGCTCTCAAAATGGGTGTGATATTCCCCCTCGTCCTGCTCGAGCTGGTCTTTCTCCTCGTGATCTACTTCCTGGCTCTCCTGGGATTCCTTAAAAGCTGGAAATCTGGGGCGGATCGCCCCGCCTTTCTATTTCTTCTCCTGACCTTCTTCTATTTCGTGCTCATAGCCGGCCCCGTGAGCTCGGGCAGATTCAGGGTGCCGGTGGTTTTTATCCCCTATCTCTTCGCGGCATCCTGGATCGTCAGGACGGGAAAAGATGAAGAGAAGGGATAGGCTCTTCGTTCTCTTCATAACGGCTCTGCTCCTGAGAGGAGCTCTCTTTGTCGCGACACAGAGAGTCGAAAAGCCCTTCTTTCGGGGCGATGCCTGGGAATACGAGCTCCTCGCGAGGAACATCCTGAATAAGGGCACGTTCTCGTTAGACCTCAGCGGACCTCCCGATGCGAGGCGCACCCCCCTTTATCCCCTTTTCATCGCTTTGAGCTATTTCCTCTTCGGGCAAAATGCCTCCGTGGCCGTTATTTTCCAGATCCTGCTGTCCTCCTTATCTGTCGTCTTCATGTTTCTCATCGGGGAGAAACTGCTCGGCGAAAAGATCGCTTTCATTGCAGCTCTTTTATTCGCAGCAGACCCTCTTCACCTCTTTCTCTCCCAGGTTCTCCTCACGGAAACACTCTTCACCTTCCTGCTCCTTCTGGCGACTTACTTTGCGATCAAAAGGGGGAAATCTGGCTATCTCCTTTCCGGCGCTTTTCTGGGGTTCTCCGCCCTCACCCGTCCCGTCGCACTCTACCTGATACCCCTTTATCTCCTTTTCTTCCTCCTCGAAAAAGAACCGTTAAAAAACCGCATCAGGGGTTCACTTTTTGCCCTCCTCGCCTTCGCGATCACCCTGACCCCCTGGCTTCTCAGAAACTACAGGCATTTCGGCAGATTTTCTCTCTCATCTCTCACGGGCTACAACCTCTACTATTACAACGCCGGCATTCTGAGGGCCAGACTTGAGGGGCAGAAGGTGAGGGCTCCCTGGGCGGTAAAAGAGGTAGTGGGCAAAGAACTCATGCAAGAAGCGGTAAAGGCCGGCATAGAGGGGACACCCTTCGATAGCTCCAGAACATACCTGAGGCTCGCCCTGAAAAGGATAGGCAAAAACCTTCCTCTTTATCTGTCTCTTCACGCACAGGGCACGCTCATCACATTGTTTTCACCTGGAATCCATTATCTTCTGGACTATCTGGGCTTCGAAAAAAGGGAAACAGGAACCTACAAGGCCCTCCTCTCGGGCGACATAAAGAGGGCAGTTTCCCGTTTTGTGGAAAACGGCATACCCGCCCTTCTCATGGTCTTTGAAACGCTGTTCCTTCTATTGCTCTATGTACTTGCTGCATACGGCTTCATTTTCAGGCTCAAAAAGGGCGAAAAGTGGCCCCTCCTTTTCGCCCTCGTCTTGATTTACTTCGTCCTGGCAGCGGGTCCGATCGGCGAGGGGCGCTACAGGGCTCCCGCCGACCCCTTCCTCTTGCTACTGGCAGCTTCAGGAGCGCCCTTTTGTTCTTCCGTTAATTCTGACCGAAATGCTCAGAAATTTGCTTGTCTCAATGCTTTTCTTGACAAATATGGCCTTTTAAGGGAAAATAATGGATTCAAAGGAGGTTAGAAATGGGTTGCGAATTTGCCGGTGAAATGAAATATGCAAGAGGCCTCGAGGGGGTGACGGCGGCCATCACCTCCATCGCTTGTATTGATGGAGAAGAAGGAAAATTGATCTACAGGGGCATTCCCATAGAGCAGATGGCCGAGTACTCTACTTTCGAAGAGACGGCCTATCTTCTCTGGTTTGGGAAGCTGCCGACCGCGAAAGAACTCGAGGACCTCAAAGAGAAGCTAGTCAAAGAAAGAGCTCTTTCTGACGACATAATCGACCACATGCGGAAATTCCCCAAGGATGCAGACCCTATGGACGTCTTGAGGACGGCCGTATCGCTTCTGGGAATGACCGATCCTGAGGTGAAGAATCCCAACAGAGAGGTCAACATCCGCCATTCCATAAAGATGACGGCAAAGATTCCGACCATAATATCTGCTTACCACAGGCTGAGAAACGGCAAGGATCCCATACCCCCGAGAAATGATCTCTCCCACGCCGCCAATTTCCTCTATATGCTGCTTGGAGAGGTGCCGGACCCGCAGATCGAGAGGATAATGGACATCGCCCTGATCCTTCATGCCGAGCACGGAATGAACGCATCCACCTTCGCGGCCATGGTCACCGCATCCACCCTGAGCGACCTCTATTCGGCTGTGGTCTCCGCCATCGGGACGCTGAAGGGACCCCTCCACGGAGGAGCCAACACAAGAGTGCTCTACATGCTTGAGGAGATCGGCTCTCTCGAGAACGTCGAGAAATACGTCCTCGATGCCCTCAAGGAACACAGGAAGATCATGGGATTCGGCCACAGGGTTTACAAAGCCTATGATCCCAGGGCCAGAATCCTCAAAAGATATGCCAAGGAGCTCTCGGAGAAGAAGGGCGACACTCTCTGGTATCGGATGGGCGAGGAAATCGAGCGGATCATGATAAGGGAAGTCGGGAAGAAGGGCATTTTCCCCAATGTCGACTTCTACTCCGGGATGGTTTATCATCACATGGGCATACCCCGCGACCTCTTCACCCCGATCTTCGCCCTCTCCAGGGTGGTCGGCTGGACAGCGCACATCCTCGAATACCTTGAGGCCAACAGGATCTTCAGGCCCAGGGCCATTTACAACGGGCCCATTGACGTGGAATACACACCGATAGAAAAAAGGCAGTAATCGAATTATGGGAAAAACAATCGCAGAAAAGATATTGAGCGAACATGCAGGAAAGGACGTCAAAAGCGGCGACCTGATAATAGCGCGTGTGGACGTGGCGATGGTCCAGGACGGCACCGGCCCCCTGGCAGTGGAGGCTTTCAACAGGATGAAACTGAAGGCTCTTGCCAACCCCGAAAGGTCGATTCTCTTCATCGATCACGCCGCTCCGAGCCCCAGGAAGGAGCTCTCCAACGCCCACAAAATCCTGAGGGAGTTCGCCGACAAACACGGAGCCGTTCTGTCTGAGGTGGGCGAGGGGATCTGCCACCAGAGGCTCATTGAGGATTTCGTCAAGCCCGGCGACGTTGTCGTGGGCGCCGATTCCCACACCTGCACTTCAGGAGCTCTGGGTGCCTTCGCCACGGGAATGGGTTCCACCGACGTGGCGATAGCCTTCGGGCTCGGCAAGGTCTGGATGAAGGTCCCAGAGACCCACAGATTCGTCCTGAAGGGCAAAATGCCCAGCGGTGTTTTCTCGAAGGACCTGATCCTCTACATCATCGGGATGATAGGGGCCGACGGCGCCACCTACAAGGCCATGGAGTTCGAGGGAGAGGTCATCGAGAATATGACCATGGAAGCCCGCTTCACATTAACCAACATGGCCGTCGAGGCCGGCGCCAAAACCGGGCTCATTGCCACCGACGAGACCACAAGAGCCTATCTCAGGGAGAGAAACAGGGAATCGGATTTCAGGGAGATAAAACCCGACCCCGACGCCATCTACGAGAAGACCTATGAGATAGACGTGAGCGGGATAGAGCCCCGGGTCTCATTCCCCCACACGGTGGACAACACGAAGCCCATAAGTGAGGCAAAGGGCGTTAAGATCGATCAGGTCTACATAGGCACCTGCACCAACGGGAGGATAGAAGATCTGCGTATCGCCGCCGAGATATTGAGGGGAAAGAAAGTGGCAAAGGGCGTGAGGCTTATCGTGATCCCTGCATCGAGAAACGTCTACCTGAAAGCCCTGAAGGAAGGCCTCCTGGAGGTCTTCGTCGAGGCCGGGGGAGCTGTGCTCTCGCCGGGCTGTGGTCCCTGCGTGGGGATCCATCAGGGCGTTCTCGCCGACGGAGAAAAGGTCCTGTCCACCCAGAACCGGAATTTCAAGGGCAGAATGGGCAATCCCAACGCTTACATATATCTCGCTTCCCCCGCTACGGCCGCTGCAACGGCCATAAAGGGAGAGATAGCCGATCCCAGGGAATACCTATAGGAGGTCAACATGATTTTGAAAGGCAGAGCCTTCAAGTTCGGAGATGACATTTCCACGGATCACATCGCGCCGGGCAGGTATTTTCACCTGAGGACCAATCTGCCTGAGCTTGCCAAACACGTTTTAGAGGACGCCGACCCCGAGTTCGCCAAAAAGGTCAAAAAGGGCGATATAATCGTGGCGGGGAGGAATTTCGGTCTCGGATCTTCGAGGGAACACGCCCCGAGAATAATAAAGATAGCGGGAGTCTCCTGCATTCTGGCCAAGTCCTTCGCCAGGATATTTTTCAGGAATGCCGTTAACATAGGCCTTCCCCTGCTCGAGTGCGATACCGATCCCATCGATGACGGCGATATTCTGGAGATCGACCTCGAGAAAGGCCTGGTAAAGGACCTGACGAAGGGAATTGAGATCCAGGCTACGCCTCTTCCGAAATTCATGCTCAACATAATCAATGACGGTGGCATAGAGGACCACATCCTGAAATACGGCGATTTCAAACTGGAGGATTAAAATGCAGGGCGAGAAAATAAGGGTCGTCGACGGAAAACTTTCGGTGCCAGATTTCCCGATTATACCCTATATCGAGGGAGACGGCGTGGGACCTGACATAATGAGGGCGAGCATGATCGTCTGGAACAAGGCCGTGGAGGTGGCATACAGGGGCAAGAAGGGAATCGTGTGGAAGGAGATCCTGGCCGGGGAAAAAGCCCTCAAGGAAAAAGGAGAACTGCTTCCCCAGGAAACCTTCGACGCTATAAGGGAGTACGTCGTCGCGATAAAGGGCCCCCTGACCACGCCCGTGGGGGGCGGCTACAGAAGCCTGAACGTCACTTTGAGGCAGGTCCTGGACCTCTACGCCTGCGTCAGACCCGTGAGCTGGATAAAGGGCGTTCCCTCTCCCGTGAAACATCCGGAGAAGCTCAACATCATCGTTTTCAGGGAAAACACCGAAGACGTCTATGCCGGAATCGAGTGGCCCCGTGGGACTGAAGAAGCCCTCAAGGTGATTGACTTCCTCGAGAGGGAGCTCGGCGTGAAGATAAGGAGGGACTCCGGAATCGGGATAAAGCCGATAAGCGAGTTCGCCACCAAGAGATTGGTCAGGAAAGCCATCAGGTATGCCCTGGAGAACGGCAGGAAGAACGTGACCATCGTTCACAAGGGCAACATTATGAAATACACCGAGGGCGCCTTCAGAGACTGGGCCTACGAGCTCGCCAGAGAGGAATTTCCTGATGTGACAGTGACAGAAGAAGAGGTCAAAGCGGGCAAATCGGCCGAGGGCAAGATCGTCATAAAGGACAGGATAGCCGACAACATGCTACAGCAGCTTCTGACCAGGCCCGACGAGTACGACGTGATAGCTCTTCCAAACCTGAACGGCGACTACCTCTCCGACGCGGCCGCGGCACAGGTGGGCGGGCTCGGAATGGCTCCGGGCGCCAACATAGGCGATTTCACCGCCCTCTTCGAGGCAACCCACGGGACGGCCCCCAAGTATGCAGGGCTGGACAAGGTGAATCCCAGCTCCCTCATCCTCTCGGGGGTCATGCTTCTCGAGTACATAGGCTTCAACGAGGCGGCGGACCTCATAAAGAAGGCGATAGAAAAGACGATTCTCGAGAAAAAGGTAACCTATGACCTTGCCAGACAGCTCGGCGATGTGGAGCCCATAAAGACATCTGAATTCGGCAAAGCCATCGCCGAGAACATAGAAAAAATAGGGGGTTAAAATGGACGAATACAAACGGGTCAGGATAAAAGACCTGGAGGAGTTCGTCTCTTCCGTATTTATGAAGCTCGGCGTCCCCGAGGAAGATGCCCACATAACGGCCGATGTGCTGATCAGGGCAGATAAAAGGGGCATCGAGTCCCACGGCGTCGCAAGGCTCGTGAGGTACGTCAAGGGAATCAGGGACGGGATAATGAATCCGAAGCCGAACATAAAGACCGTCAAGGAGACCCCGGTTTCCCTCGTGGTGGATGGCGACGCGGGCCTCGGACAGGTCGTCGGCTACAAAACGATGAAACGCTGCATCGAGAAGGCAAAAGAGAACAAGATCTGCATGGCAACAGTTCGCAATTCGAACCATTATGGAATCGCCGCTTACTATTCCCTGATGGCCCTGGAGGAGGGCTTTATTGGGATCTCCATAACCAACTCGGCGCCACTCGTCGTGCCGATATTCGGAAAGGACGCCGTTCTGGGCACCAATCCCATCAGCGTGGCGGTGCCAGGCGGAAAAGAGGGCGCCTATGTGCTTGACATGGCGACGAGCACCGTCCCCAGGGGCAAGCTCGAGGTTTACAACAGAAAGGGCAAGAAGATCCCCATGGTATGGGCCACCGACGAAAGGGGCAACCCCACCGACGACCCGACGATAGTCCTGAAAAACCTCCTGGAGAGGAGGGGAGGAGGGCTTCTGCCCCTCGGTGGAGCCGAAGAGGAAACGGGAGGACATAAGGGATACGGGCTCTCGCTTCTCGTCGATATATTCTCTGGCGTCCTCTCGGGAGGCTCGACAGCGCTTGACGTTTACGGCAAAAAAGGCCAGCCGCCCGATGTATGCCATTTCTTCGCATGCATTGATCCCGAGATCTTCGTGACAAGGGAAGAGCTCGAGAGGGGAATGGATCACCTCCTCTCCACCTTGAGGGACTCCACGAAGAGGGAGGGACATGACAGGATCTACATCCACGGCGAGAAAGAATTTGAAAAGGAAAGGGAAAATACCGAGGAGGTCTGGCTCTATCACAAGGTCTATGATAACATAAAGGAGATAGGCAAGGAGCTCGGTATCGAGGCAAAGTTTTAGGGGGTAATTTATGCGTCTTTGTGAGAAATGCGGCCGGGAATGGCCCGAGGAATATTTCTATTGTCCTGTCTGCGGATCGAAACTGGTTGAGGAACCCACGCCGGAATACTACAAGAGCAAGGCCCGCGAATTCAGGGCGAAGGCCAAGATCCGCTCAGCCGCGGAGATGTGCGAGAAGGCCAGGGAGGCTGATCCCAACGATCCGATTCTGCACAAAAATCTGGGCGAACTCTATTACCTGATGGGACAGATAAACAAGGCGATCGAGGAGTACAGGAAGTGCATCGAGCTCTATCCTGACTTTGCCGACGTTCATTATCTACTGGGAATAGCCTATTACCGTCGCGGGATGATAGACAAGGCCATCAAATCCCTTAAGAAGTGCCTCGAAATCAATCCTGACTTCATAATGGCCCATTACTGGCTCGGTATCGTTTACTACCATCGCGGAGACGTGGACAAATCCATCGAGAGCTTCAAGACCCTGCTGGAGAAGAATCCAGAATCGATAATCGCTTACTACCAGATCGGGGTCTCCCTGAATGCAAAGGGCAAGTTCAAGGAGGCCCTCGAGCACTTTAGGAAGGTGGCCGAGCTGTGCCCCGAGAACACCGCCGTGTATTACCACATGGGAATGTCTTACTTCGCTCTGGCCGACATACAGAACGCGATGAAGTGCTTCAAGAAGGCACTGGAACTCAACCCCCACGACCAGCGCTCGAGCCACATGCTCGACCTCATACTGAACGTCCCTGAGCTATAAAGGGCGTCCCGCCCGCCGAGTTTTGATCTAAAAAGAGGAAATCCCTACCTCTCACTTAACCTCATTCGGTTGGATGGGAGGGGTCGGGTCGTGCAACCTGCACGACCCGACCCCAAGCAATTTACTGAGACTTAATAAGTTACGGCACACCCCCGCGTGCGTGACGCACACCTTCTATTTCCGTTGTGGGGCAAGGGTTTGACAGCACACCAATAACCTTCTGTATCCATTGTGGCGTAAGAGATAGGACAGTTTTACCCCTCTTGAAAGTGGTCGAAAGAATTTTGCGCACAGTTAAATGTTTTCCAAAAATTTGGAGCTCAACGAGTTCTATGGGGTCGGGGGGTGCAACCTGCACGACCCGACCCCACTAAAAAGATTTTTCGGAAGGTGGGGGCCCGCGAAAAGCCGGGAAATTGCAAACGGTCAAGGCAGGTCAACAATTCGGTAAATTAAAAGGGTGGGGCCTCCCGCGGGAGGCCCCACCCTGAGCCCCAAATAAGTACAAAAGGCAGGGGTGCCTATTTTTCCTCACACATCTGTGGCGGCGGTCCGTTGTTAAAGAGATAATTGGCAAGGTACGTGAGGTCAGCCGCCGTCACGGCACAATCGCCATTAGCGTCTCCGGCCAGCAGAGGATTGGGGACGGGTCCATTGTTGAAGAGGTAATTAGCAAGGTAAGCCAGATCAGAAGCTGTAACGGAACCGTCTCCGTTGGCATCGCCCGGCACGAACGAGCTCGACGTCACCGTGAGGGTAACGGGAACCGTCACCGGGTTTTCATCGGGATCGTTGTTATTTATAACTATATCGGCGGTATAAGTGCCACCTGTCAGATTTGACGCATCTATCGTCACTGTCACATCGACGGAACTTCCGGGATCGACGTTCCCCGAAGAAGGAGCAACGGTTATCCACGGGCTCTCGGCGCTGATCAACAGGGCGAGACCGTCGGATACATAAGCTGCGTTGTATACGACAGGCAACCCTATGGATGCGTCTGAGTTCTCGATCCCTATTGTGGCGCCAGTGAGGCTGCCGCTCATCGTGTTGTACTGAAGCAATATCCTGCCGTCGGGGTAGATTATCGCCTCGAAGGTGAGGGATCCCGAGGACGGATAAAGGGGAACGTTGTACCATTCGACTATCAACCTGTTATTGGCTGCATCGTGATAATAGTAGACCTCGCCGCTCGATAAGGGATTCAGGTCATCCCAGAAAACGGCGATCAGATCATTGGGCTCAGCGGAATCGGGAATGGGATCGTTCGAGTAATCGTCTCCGTCGCCGCCGAAAGTTATATAGCCATTGGAAGACACGAGCATCGATGTCTTGTCCTGGCCGTAGAAGGGGAAGGTAAAGGGCAGAGTAATCGCAGCATAATCGTCGTCTCCAAGGCTGAGCGCCGTGCCCACGCCGGAGATCTCAACCCAATCAAAGGAAGGGCCTCCGGGCTCGTCCGAATCTATCCACCTGTAGCCGAAGGCATCGGGCCCATCCTGACCTTTCGCAGGCTCAGCGCCCCTAAAGGGGTCAGGCGCACCCTTTTCCGTCTCCCCGTGGACGTATCCAGCGGGCAAACCGAGAAGCTCTCCCTCGCTTATCTCTATATCGAAAGTCAAACCTCCGTCGCCGGTATTGGCTATGGTGAGCAACGTATCTATGCTCTCTCCTGCTTCCAGAGTGACCTCAAAGGAGAGGGGCGTCACATCGATGTCGGGGGTTCCGCTCGAAGGGGTCATCTGAACGGCTGCCAGAGCATCTATCCTGCCCCATCCGTAAGCGTTGTTTGGATAGGGGGACCCGAGGTGGACGGAAGTGCTGATTAAAATGTCGTATATGGCCTCAAAGTCAAGGTCCGGATTTTTCTCAAGCATAAGTGCTATGGTTCCCGTTACGTGAGGACAGGCCATGGAGGTCCCGTCCCAGGACTGGTAACCGCTGCCGGGGACTGACGAGTTAACAGAAACTCCCGGCGCGCAAACGTCGGGCTTTATAAAATTCCAGTTCGACGTGGGCCAGTAAGTCGTGTCGTTCCAGGGATACTGGTTGGGAGCGGGGCCTCTCGCAGAAAAGCTCGCTATAACGTCGGAAGAATTCGTGGCGCCAACTCCTATGACGGTGGGGTAATTCCCGGGGGTGCTCGCAGTGCCAACGCCGGTTCCGCCATTTCCCACCGCGAAAACCGGAATGATGCCCAGATTCCTCCAGTTCATGACGGCATTCCAGAATACTGTGCTTGTGGGGTCTGAATTGCCCCACGAATTCGAAACGATCCTGACGGGCACGCCGTTGCCCACAAGGTTCGCAAACCATTGCATGGCGTTGAGAATCCAGTTTGAGGAGCCGTTTCCATAGGAATCAAAGGCTTTGGCTGCGACGAAAGTGGCGCCCGGGGCAACGCCGATGTCGTAGGCAAAGGGGCCCGGTCCATCGCCACCGCAGATTGTTCCCATTGTGTGCGTCCCGTGTCCGTTATCGTCATAAGGAGTGCTATATCCGTTGACAGCGTCATACCAGTGGCCCGCGTATTTGCCCTGAAGGGCGGGGTGATTTATGTCGACGCCTGTATCGAGATTGCCCAGGAGAATTCCCTGGCCCGTGTAGCCCTGTGCCCAGACGTCGTCGGCGTTTATCTTGGCGATGTTCCAGCCGGGCGTCTCCGGGCTTCCATCCCTGCTCCTCTCTCCGAGAATGTGAAACTTCCTCACTGGCTCTACAACTTCCACTTCGGGCCTTTTTGCGATGTTCTTTATGGCCTCCGAAGTCGCAGATACCATGATGGCGTTGCTTATCCACCATCGGTTCAGGATCTCGGCGTCGCCGAGTTTCCCAATATATTCCACAAGGTCGCGCTGAGTCCTCTCAGCGAAATCCTTGAGGTATTGAATTTTCAACTCATTTCTTCCCTTGCCGAAGGAGGAAAGGTCAGCCTGATCCCTCAGAACAACTATGGCCCTTATCCTTTCCCCCCGAGAAAGATCCTGCAACTTTCCCATGAGATCGGGAGCAATGGTGCTAGCTCCGAGATTCGAGACGAGCACGATCAATCCCAAAACGAGCATAAACTTCTTCGCCATCATCGGCCTCCTTTTTACAGTGAATAGAACTATCCCTCCCAACACCTTTGTGGACCTGAATTTGGGAAAACAGACAGTCTACTATCTTGTGATAACTTTTCGGAGAGAAACTGTCAAGAACCTGGCTAAGTAATTAGCTTACCAGGACTTCTCTGGTGGCTCCACGAACAGCCTCAGCTTGCTCGAGCGCATCGGATGCTGAAGCTTTCTCAGAGCTTTGGCCTCTATCTGCCTTATCCTCTCCCTGGTGACCTGAAAAACCTGCCCCACTTCCTCGAGGGTTTTGGGCGGGTGATTGCCCAGGCCGAACCTGTACTCTATGACCTTCCTCTCCCTCTTTGTGAGGGTGGACAGGACCTCATCGAGCCTCTCCTTGAGCAATGATTCCCTCGCGAACTCGAAGGGCGTTTTTTGCATATCGTCGACGAGAAAATCGCCGATGAAGTTATCCTCTTCCTTTCCGATGGGCTTATCGATGGAAATGGGCTCGCGGGCCGCCTCCATGGCCTGTTTCACCTTTTCGACGGGAATATCCAGGAACTCGGCTATCTCCTCCACCGTGGGCTCCCTGCCGAAATCCTGCATCAACGCGCGGGTGGCCCTCGAGACCTTGGTTATCGTCTCTATCATATGTATCGGGACCCTGATGGTCCGGGACTGATCGGCTATGGCCCTCGTAATTGACTGCCTGATCCACCAGGTAGCATAGGTCGAAAACTTGTATCCCTTCCTGTAGTCAAATTTCTCAACGGCCTTGATGAGACCTGCGTTGCCCTCCTGTATCAGGTCCATAAATTCGAGTCCCCTGTTCATAAACCTCTTGGCAATCCCGATCACGAGCCTGACGTTCCCCTCCACCATCTTCGCCTTGGCATCCTCGAGGCTGGCGAGTTCCGCTCTGAGCGCCCTCTGAACGTCCTTCGCCTTTTCCCTGGGCATGCCGAGCTTCTCCTCGATCTCCTCCATCTTGCTATGGAGCTCCTTCATCCTCGAAGAGAGAACCATCATGTACTCGTCCTCTTCGGGGGTCATATCTCCTCTCTCCTTGATCTCCTGGAAGAAGCGGCTCGCCTTGGCCTCGTACTCCCTGTATTTCCTGTCATAGGAGCGAAGCTTGTTGACCTCCTCCTCGAAGCCTTTCACTATATCGAGCACCTTCTTGAACTGCGGGCGGAGGTTCTCTATCTTCCTGACGAAGGTCTTGAGGTTGTCCCTCATCTTCCTCCGTTCCTCGGAGGTGAGGTCATCGCGCTCCCAGAGGTCCGTGAATGTGCCGACTTTCCTCTTGAGGTAAGCAAAGGCGTTGGCCACCCTCTCCTTTTCCTTCCTGTTCTTCTGACGGGAAGTCCAGTACTGAGAGTCGACCTGTACGAGCTCCTCGATCTGAAGCATGCCCCTTTCGGTCAACTCTATGAAATGAAGAAAGCGCTCCACCCCGTACTTGGTCCTGAAAATTATCCTGATTATGTTCCTTCTGGCATCGTCCAGCTGCTTCGAAAACAGTACCTCCTCTTCCTTCGTGAGGAGGCGCAGGTTGGATATCTGCTTCAAATAAGTCTTGGCAGGGTCATCTCCCGAGGATATGTACTCTTCCTCAAAGGAATCTAAACTCCTCAGCTTACGCCTCTTGGTCTTCTTCTTGGCCTCTTCATCGGTGTCGTAGACCTCGATCCCCGCCGCCACGAGGTTAGCCATAAGCTCGTCGAAGACCTCCCCTTCGCTGTATTCAGCGGGAACCATCTCGTTGAGTTCCTTGTAGGAGATACTGCCCTTCTTTTTTGCCTCTTTTACTATGTTCTGCACAACCTCTTTGTCCATTTTTTTGTTTGCCATGAAATTATCCCTCCTTCTTCGTCCCCTCTTGAAGGAGACGACTGATCTCCTGGATCCTCCTCAAGTGCTCTTCAGCCTCATCAGACTTTCCGGAGCGCTCGGCCTCCCGCAGGGCCGTCTTGTGGCGCTCCAGCTCCCCTTTCAGTCTGATCATGTCGAGTCTGAAGAGGAGGAGCTCCTCCAGCGTCTCGGAGCCCTCTATCTCGAGGAGGACCCTCGAAAGCACCTCCCTCAGGCCCTCTTCCCCTTCGCTCAAGATCTCGTCAGGGGACTGCCCCATCTTTATCTTCTCGACAAGAAGTCTCGCCATGGGATCCCTGAACAGTTCTGCTTCGAGATCCCTCTTTATCTTCTCCCTCACGGAATCGTAAATAAAAGCATAGCCCAGAAGCTTCATCTCCGAAGACGAAGCCCTTCTCGAAGCCGCGCTTTTCTTCCTGAGGCTGACCTCCCGGCCCCTTCTTTTCATCAGCTCTATCCTCAAAAAGTCCTGGGACAGACCTGTCTTCTCTGAAAGAAGCTTCAGGTACACGCCCAGTGCGACTCCGTCATCTATGTTCGAAAGAATATCTATCATTTCTCTCACCACCGAGGTGAGTTCCTCCGGCGTTTCCCACTTCCTTCTCGAAAGAAGGAATGAGAGGAAATCAGGGGCATTGAGGAGGACTTCTCTCAGGAGGTCAACCTGGCCCTTCTCCACAAGGCTGGCCGGATCCTCGCCCTCCGGCATAACGGCGACCCTGGGCATAACCCCCTGAGCCAGAAGCAGAGGGACTGACCGATAGGCTGCCCTGAAACCGGCCTCATCGCCGTCGTAAACCAGGGTCACCCTCTTTGCAGCCCTTCCCAGAATCCGGGCCTGACCCTCTGTAAAGGCGGTTCCAAGCGGCGCAACCGCATTTTGAAGTCCCGCCTGATACATCATGATCAAGTCTATATACCCTTCAACAAGAAAAACAGAGCCCTCCTCTCTGATCTTCCTCTTCGTCTGGTAATAGCCGTAAAGTAACTCACCTTTTTTAAAGAGTTTCGTGTCAGGTGAATTTAAATACTTTGGTCCGGACGTTTTTTCAAGTGCCCTCCCTCCAAAACCCACTACTGATCCCGAAAAATTGTATATGGGAAATACGACCCTGTCCCTCAAAAGGTCGTGATAAGCCCCATCGGATCCTTTGGTTATAAGTCCAGCCTGTACAAGAACTTCTTCTGAAAATCCCGACTCTTTTGCCCTTTTCAGAAGCATCTTGCCGTGGGGCGGGGCAAAACCCAGGTTGAAGAGGTTGATCATGTCCCTCTCGATCTTCCTTCCGAGCAGAAAATTCAGTCCAGTACGCCCTGTTTCGGAAAAGAGGAGACGGTGATAGAAATCAGCGGCAAACTCGAGGGCTTTATAGAGGGGCTCGTATTTCCGGCGGGATCTGGTCTCTGGAATCGGGATCCCGGCCTTTTGTGCTAGAATTTTGACCGCCTCTATGAATTCAACCTTCTCCATTTCCATGATAAAACGAAAGACGTTCCCGCTTGCGCCACAGCCAAAGCAGTGGTAAACGCCCTTTTCGGGATCGACATAGAAGGAGGGGGTCTTTTCCCTGTGGAAGGGGCAAAGCCCTTTATAGGAACGGCCGGACCTCTTCAACTCGACGTACTGGCCGATAACGTCGACTATATCCACCGATTCGCGCACACGCTCGATGAACTCTCTGTCCATTATTTCACCTCGAAGAGGGTTCCCTCCTTGACCTCGACTCTCTGCCTCCCAACCTTCAGCACGACGGAACCCTCCCTTATTTCAACGAGCTCCCCCACGAACCCCAGGGGTTTAACCCTGTAAAGGCGCCCCGGCACGATCTCTTTGGCCGGCTCGCCGTAAATGTCGAATTCCTCCTTCTTTTCCTTCAGAACTTCCCTTGTTTTCTTTGCTTTCTTCAACTTTTCCTCGAGCTTCTTTTCCCTCTTGATGTCCTCGAGAAGGGCCTCCACCTCTTTCATCGCCTTATCCACGATGGCCCTCGCCTTGAGCTTTGCCCTCTTCTCGAAGTTCTCCTCCCTTTCCCTGAGCCTTCTCTCCCTCTCCTCGATCTCGAGCAGCTTCTTCGAGTATTCCTCCTCGGTCTTTCTGAGCTCTTCGATGTGGCGCTTCAGCTCGCCCTCTATACCTTCTATCAGACCCTCAGCCTCGCTCAAAAGTTCCCCCGGAAAACCCGTCCTCCGCGCGATGTCCAGGGCGTGGCTGTATCCTATCTCTCCAGGAATAAGCCTGTAGGTGGGGGTTCGGGTCACGGGATCGAATTCCATGGTGGCGTTTTCCATGTTTTTCTCGCGGGAAACCAGGGTCTTTAAAGGGTTGAGATGCGTATTGGCGATCACCTTTATTCCCCTGTCTGCCAGATACTTGAGAACCGCGAAGGCCAGAGCAGCTCCCTCGGTGGGATCAGTGGACGCCAGGAATTCGTCGAGAAGGGCCAGGTCTCCTCTCTCCCCCTTCTCGAGGAGCTCCTTTATGTCGGAGAGTATAGCGGTGAAGCTGGATTCCCCCCTGAGTATATCCTGCTCGTCCTCGAAGCCGATGGCATAGATCTCGCCGGGTATAAAGAGATCAGCCTCCTGGGCCGGGACTGGCAGCCCCGATGCCGCCATTAAGGTGAGAAGCCCCACTGTCTTCAGGACAACGGTCTTGCCCCCGGCGTTGGGACCAGATATGAGGAAAACCTCCAGGTCCCCGTCCAACCTGAAATCGAGGGGGACAACTTTATCCTCGCCCAGGCTTTTGAGAAGCAGCGGGTGTCTGGCCTTCTTGAGGTAAATCCTCCCATCCCTGTTGATCCTGGGAATAGAGCCGTCGACCTCGCGCATGTACTGGGCGCTCGCATATATGACCTCGACCTCTCCGATCTGCTGATAGAGCTCGCCTATGAAGCCTGCAGAGCCGCTGACCTTTTCAGCCAGCTCCCTCAATATGCGCTCCACCTCCTCCCTCTCTTCCTCCTCGACCCTGACGAGCCTGTTCTGGGCCTCGATGACCTCGAAGGGCTCTATGTAAACCGTTTCCTCCGTGTTGGAGAAACCGTGGACTACCCCCTTAACCCTCACGTGGCTCTTGAAGGGAAGGACCATCCTGCCGTTCTTTATGGTGACGACCCTGTCCCTCAGAAGGCCTTTCCTGTCGTACCTGTCGAGAAGCCCTTCCATAAGGGCGATGATCTCACGGCGCTTTTTTCTCCTCTCGCTGCGGATCTTATAAAGGGCCTCGGAGGCGGTATCGACGACCTCGCCTTCCTCGTCGATCTTCGACCTGATCTCCCTCATCAGCCCGAGAAGCAGATAGGGATCGGCGAGAACCTCTTCGAGAGCGGTTCCCATCAATTTCTGGAAGACCTCGTGGACTTTTTCGATAAAAAGGGACAGAGAATAGAGCTCAGAAGGGGTTAGGAAGGCCCCCGTCCGTGCCTTCGCTATTACGCTGGAGAGATCCGGAATTCCGGAGAAATCAAAAAAGACTCCCTTATCGAGGAGTGAGGCCATCTCCCTCACCCTCACGAGAGCCCTCTCGATTTCGAGGATCGAATTTTTGGGCCCCAGATAAGAGAGCCTTTCCCGGCCAGGTGGGGAGATTACGAATCTCCCCACCTGGCCGAGGAGCTCCCGGAACTCCAGTTTCTCTCTGCTGTTCATTCCTCTCTTCTGCTCTTTCTCTGCATTCTCCTCCGGGCTGCGAGGATCTCCTTCTTCTTCTTTTCAGAAGGCTTTTCGTAGTATTGCAGCCTCTTCACATCCTGAAGGAT
>JAGGUL010000118.1 GCA_021158525.1 Candidatus Hydrothermota bacterium
GGCCCCAATTGCCTCTTCAAAAACAATGGGGATGGAACTTTCACAAACGTCGCGGAAGCGGCAGGTGTGGCGGATGACCAGCTCGGTCACGATGCCGCATGGGTCGACTACGACAGGGATGGTTTCGTGGACCTGTTCACCACAAATTACCAGGGCCTTCCCAACATACTTTACAGAAATAACGGAGACGGCACATTCAGTGACGTGACTGATGAAGCTGGACTTATCGATTATACCTGGACGAGCGCAGCTCTATGGGGGGACTATAATAAGGATGGGTATCCCGATCTCTACCTCGCCAACGCGCATTCCGAAGCCAACATTCTATACAGGAACAACGGCGATGGCACCTTCACCGACGTTACCGGCAGTGCCGGCGTGGGCAACACCGGTTGGAGCAGATCGGCGGCATGGGGCGATTACGACAACGACATGGACCTCGATCTCTATGTCGTCAACGGCTGGGCTGATACGAGAAATGTACTTTACAGGAATAACGGCGATGGCACCTTTACCGACCTTACAGACCAGGCAGGAGTTTCGGATCTCGGCGACGGGTACGGCGCCATGTGGGTCGACTATAACAACGACGGGTACCTCGACCTCTACGTTTCCAACTTCTACGGGCCGAACAAACTTTTCCACAACAACGGCGACGGCACCTTTACCGAAGTTGGCATGTCCGAGGGCGTTGCCTTCGAGGGCAATACCGACGGATTTGCCTGGGGAGACTACAACGGCGACGGTTTCATGGACCTCTATATAGCGACTATCAACGAGACGAACATCCTGTACAAAAACCTGGGCAACGACAACCACTGGCTCGAGGTAAAATTATCGCCCTCGATTTCCAATGCTTCCGCGATAGGTACGAGGCTTGAACTCTATTCGGGAGCTCTTGCCGAACTCAGATACGTTGAGGGTGGTATGGGAAGGTTCTCCCAGAACTCGCTCATAGTTCATTTCGGACTGGGTGAAAAGACCCATATCGACTCCCTCATCGTCTACTGGCCCTCCGGCATGATAACTACAGTCTACGATCTGGGCGTTGACTCGATAATAACAGTAGCTGAGGGGCCCACAGGCATCGAACACCGAAGAATCAAATCGCCCCTTCGACCTGATATCAGTGTTTTTCCCAACCCCATCCACGTGAACTCAGCGCTGATAAGACTCGTCCTTCCCGTCGCTGAAGAGGGCAGGCTCTCCATTTTCGATGTGTCCGGAAGGCGTGTGAGGGAGTTGAAAGAAGGCACCTTCAGGGCAGGATCTCACAGCTTCAATTGGAATGGAAAAGACGACCTCGGGAATACTGTGCCCAGCGGTGTCTACTTCGCAGATTTTAAAGGAGAAAAGCTACATCTGATCGGCAAATTCAGCCTCATTCGGTGAAACTCACGGAGCCGGGGGCGGTTCAATCCTGACGATGGCGATCCCTCCCCCGCCCCCAAATTCCTCGGGGATTATCGCAGCGATATAGGCTACACCAGGCCTGCGAGCCCTGAAAAGACCTTCGGGCGTTATTTCCCCCATTTCCTCGGGAAATACGTGAAGCCTGTATTCGGGCAGTGAACCTGTTGGGCTTTTAACCTCAAACCTGACCTCATCACCCACAGCGAGGACCGCCTCTTTCGGCGACAGGACGAGCCTTGTCTCGCCGACAATAACGGGGATCCTCCTATTTAATTCCCTGCCCCTCCTGAATGCAACGGTGGCCTCAATGAAGCCCACACCAGCTCTTTCGGCTGTAAACTCGTTATGAAGGCCTTTCCTCCGCGAAAGTCGCCCCAGCTTACGGGGCACAACCCTCCACCGCACCCTTTTCTCCGCCATTCTGCGCCGCAAGAATCGCTTGATCGCAGGCCTTTCGGCCCTGAAGGTCAACCCCGCTCTCTCGCCCGGTTTCAACAGGAGAAAGGGCGGCTCGATCCTGATCCCTGGCATCTGCCCCGGGCTCCCGACGACCACCATGGCCCTCCCAACCCCCGTCTCGCCGTCTTTTCTCACGACGACCCATACCATCCCACGCCCGTGTCTATTGCCGGCTATGATCCTCCCATCCTCAATGGCACACAGATCGGGGGGTTCAACCCACCAGTCGGCCTGAGAGCCCTTTTTCTTTTCACCCATTATCTCGTAATCCAGCTGAAAGGTATCTCCGGGCATCAGGAAAACCGTGGGAGGCTCGACTTTGACTTTCAGCTTCAAATCGCTCAATTTTCCCACCACGACAGCAGCGCTGCCGGTGCCCTTTCTCCCCCTGTGATCGACCAGGGCAGTTATCCTGCCAGCTCCTATTCTCTTTGCCTTGAAGAGCCCTGTGGAATCTATATCGCCCAGCTCCTCGGGGATGACCTTGAAGGTCACTTCAAGCTCACCTTCCGGGACGCCGGGCACAAAAACGTGAAACCGCTTGCTCTCTCCGACCTCAAGTCGAGCCTTCATCGGCCTGACGAAAACCCTGAGAGGCGCCTCTGAGCTAACCTCGATGTAAGCATGACCAACGCCTTCGGCTTTGCCCCTGCTGACCAGGACCCTGAGAACCCCGGCTCCCGGCTCTTCGGCCACGAAGGTATCGCCCTCCATTCTACCTATGTGAGGCGGTATCACCCTGAACTTCACCTCGTCAGGCTTTACCTTCCTGTCTTTCCTGTCGAGGACGGTTACTTCTATGGCCTGCCTGTCGCCCGGCTTGAGGTAGATCTCCGAAGGCGATATCGCCACCTTGAGCTTAAAACCGCCCGAAAGCAACATCAATGCGATGAGAAGCGAGTTCATCTCAGCCTCCTCCTATGCAATAAAACACCCTGTCTATCTCCGTGCTGGAACCACTTTCCGGGTTTTCTATCTCCACGAGGACCCTGTGATAGCCCTCATCGAGCCTCTCTGGCTTGAGCAGGATCGTTCCGTCAATGCGCTTCGATTCCGAAGTCACGTCCTCTCCATCAAGATAGATCCTGAAGCTGTAATCCCTCTCGGGGTACAGGGCGGCCACTATCTTGACCTCGTCGGGAAGGTATACTTCCTTATCCCTCGGCGATAAAAGGTCTACCTGAAAGGCAGAGGCCTCGAGCTCTGCGGGGGCAGGTCTCCTGAACCACAGATAGGAAACAAAAAGTATAAAGACGAGAGCGAAGGCAGGAGCCAGCCTCACGAGCGGCCTTAATCTTCTCCTCTTCCTCTCAAGCCGATTTATCTCCTTTAAGATCTCGAACCGGAGGCCCGGCGGTGTGCTTACCTTCTCGGCGCCGGAGAGCAGCTCCTCTATCCTGATTTCCCTCTCGTACTCGGCCCTGCAGTCGGGACACATCCTGAGATGTTCCTCCATCTCGGCTCTCTCTGTCTCGCCGAGCTCTCCCCTTATGAACTCGCCCAGTTTAGCTCTGAATTCCTCGCAGTTCATTTCGACCTCCTCCCCACCTTCTCAGAACCCCTCAGCCACAGGGAGAGAAGATCTCTCCCCCGGGAAAGCCTCGATTTCACAGTGCCCAGTGAAATTCCCAGTATCCCGGCGATCTCCTCGTAGTTCCTTCCGTCGAAATAATAGAGAACTATCACCTCACGGTATTTCTCCGGAAGGGAAGGGATCCTTTCCTTAATGGCCTTCAGGGCCCACTCCTTCCATCTTTCCCCTTCGTCGGGCTCTGGATCGTAGGTCGCATCCCTGCTCTCGGGGCGATCCAGGGAGAAAAACTTGAGGAGGCTCCTTTTTTTCATCGCCCTGTTCGTGTGGTTTATGGCGATCCTGTAAAGCCACGTGTAATAGCTCGATTCGCCCCTGAACTTATCCAGGGCTTTATAGGCCTTTATGAAAACGTCCTGCGTCAAATCTTTCGCCTCCTCATAATTCCCGATTTTCCAGTAAATCAGGTTGAAGATCCTCTTCTCATACCTGTCGAGAAGTTCAATTAGCAGCTTCTTTCTATCTTCGTCCTTCAAGCTCCCTTTCCCGTTTTGTTTTGTTGTGAATTATCTTTTTCAGGGGGCGTCCCGACTTCAGTCGGGACGCCCCCACAGATCCTTACTCAACCCTGTAAACGAAACACCACCCGTTGTCGTCGTACGGATAATCCCTCACGAAAAAGGTCTCCCATCTGAGGAGGTCAAATCCGACATGATAAACATCCGGCGTTGTAGGTACAGCCCAGGACCCAACGAACTTCTGCTCTTCCGGAACTGGCGTGAAACGACAGCGATGGTGATGCCACTGACCGCCTTCGCGATGGCTGTTGTGTAGTATCGCGACTGACCTTATCTCGGAGAAGTTGTGGGGATAAATGGTGACATCGACCGTATCGCCAGGGTTGAAAACGGGGACGCTGTCTCTCTGCCACAGAACGAGGGGATCGGTGTAAAGCTTATCGAAGGAACCGTCCCTCGCTGTCACCCTGATCGAATCGATGTCGACAGTGTGCTCGGGCTGTGCCTCGATCTCCACGTTGGATATGGCATCCAGCGTCCATCTCCAGCCCGCCTCCGTCTCGCTGAAAGTCCTCACGAAACGAGCATAGCGAACGGCATGGTCGTGGAGATCCTTCGCCAGATCTTCCCAGGGCTCTCCCTCGCTGTCGGGCACGACCACGTGGAACACTCCGTACAGGTCTCTCTCAATGGTCGCGTTGGCCGTATCGTTCTCGATGCGAATCGTTAAGTCCTTCGTCACGTCGGTTATCTCCCTTCCCCAGGCTATTATAAAGGGAAATGTGTCGAGAGAGGCAGTCATCAATCCGGGATTGACCGTGTCGGGCAGGATAGAGTCGGAGAGCTCGCTGGCGAAATCAAACCAGCTGGAGTATTCCCCCTCTATGAGGCTCTCTATGGCTTCCTCATCGCTTATAGCCTCATTATTTTCCTTCGTGCATGCCGTGAAGACGAGCACAAGAGCGATCATAGGCAACAGGATCTTCAAACTTTTCATGGCTCGACCTCCTTTTGCCCATTTAGACCGGGGAGGCCTGATTTATGTTCCAACCTGGGAAATTCCCTGCAAGATCTGATTCTCGCCTCCAGAATCCCACGATGAACGGGAAAAATCCATCCCCGCTTTTTGTTCCCCTTTAAGGAAAGGAGCCTCAGTAAAGCTCCATCTCCCCCCTGATGAGCTTCTGCCTCATTGAATTGACCAGTCCCCCCAGCTTGTCCTGCATGAAGCGGGCTACCTCCTCCTTAAGTCCCCTGTTCAGCTCACCCGAATTGACCCTGAGGTCCACCTTGACCATCTGAGGTTCCACTATGGGATCGCCTATCTGGCTGACGATATATACATAAGCTTCCTCTATCTCATCGTATGTCCTCACCAGTTCATCGGCCGCCTGAAAGGCAAACACGTTGTACAGCTTTCCCACGTGGTTTACAGGGTTCTTGCCGGCGGTGGCCTCGAGGCTCATGGGCCGCATGGGCGTTATCAATCCGTTCGCCCTGTTGCCCCTCCCGACCTGGCCGTCGTCTCCTCCCTCGGCCGAAGTGCCCGTGACCGTTATGAAGACATCCGAATTCTCAAGGTCATCGGCCGTGTTCAGCTCAACCTTGACCTCAAAGCCCCCTGTTTCGCGGAGATGTGCCTCCACCTCTCTCCTCACGGCCTCTTTGAGCTCTCTGTATTCATCTATATCCTTGATCAGCCTGTCAACAAAAGCGGCGGCGACAGTTATGGTTATATCCCCGTTGTATCTCACGCCCATCACCTTCACGTCCTCGCCCACCTGAGGATATTTCTCCTTGAGCTCCGGGGAGTTAAGGAATCTCTCGGCCTCTTTGACGAGGCGTTCGAGTCGGGTAAAGGGGGCATATCCCGCGCCGAA
>JAGGUL010000007.1 GCA_021158525.1 Candidatus Hydrothermota bacterium
GGGATTTTGTTTTATCATCTGCCCCACCTGAAGGGTGAAGTGTGTAAAAATAGGCCTGTAGCTCAATTGGCTAGAGCACCGGATTCCAAATCCGGCGGTTGGGGGTTCGAGTCCCTCCAGGCCTGTGTGTTTTTCCTTCTATAAGGAGGTCATAAATGAGGGTTACTTATTTTTTAGTATGTCAGGAATGCAAGAGGAAAAATTACACGATACGGAAGAGGAAAGACAAAAAGGGCCAGAAACTGGAACTGAGGAAATACTGTAAGTTCTGCAAAAAACACACATTGCACAAGGAGTCCAGATGATGATCAGGAAATTCATGAACTTTCTGAAGGAATCGAAGGCCGAACTCCAGAGAGTCACATGGCCGACGAAGGAGGCCATAATCGGCGGTACCGCCGCGGTCCTCCTTCTATCTCTGATCCTGGTCATTTACATGTGGGTCATAGACCTGACCCTCTCAAGGCTTTTTTCAATGCTCCTGAGCAGAGGGTGATGAATAATGGTTAAAAAGGAAACCGACAAAAAGCCGGAAGAAAAGGCAGAAAAAGATAAGAAACAGACCAAAAAGCAGAAAAAATGGTTTGTCTTCTGGACTCTCTCCGGCAAGGAGAGAAAGGTCAAGAGGCTCCTCGAGAAAATCATCGAGGAAAAGGGACTTCAGGATAAAGTCGGAAGGGTCCTGATCCCCACTCAGACCATACCCAAGGTGAGAAAAGGGAAGAGGTATATCCAGGAGAAACCCCTCTTCAAAGGCTACATACTTATAGAAATGGAGGCCGACGAAAACCTCATGGAGACACTCACAAAGATCGGCTCGCTCAGAGCCCTCATTGCCAACGATACTCTCACGAGTTTGAGCGAGGAGGAAGTTCAGCGGATACTCGAAACCGTAGAGATGGAACAGCAGAAAAAAGTCCAGGAAGTCCCTTTTCTCAAAGGGGAAATGGTCAGAGTCGTGGATGGGCCCTTCATGGATTTCACAGGGAAAGTCGAGGAGGTTTATCCTGACAGAGGAAAGCTAAAGGTCATGGTTAACATCTTCGGCAGGGTCACGCCTGTCGTCCTCGATTTTCTCCAGGTTGAAAGGATCTAAAAGGAGGAATCCCTAAATGCCGCCTAAGAAAGAGGTTATCGGACAGATAAAATTGCAGATACCGGCAGGACAGGCAAGCCCTGCTCCACCGGTGGGCCCTGCGCTGGGACAGCACGGACTGAACATAATGGAATTCTGCAAGCAATTCAACGAAGCCACCAAAGACAAACAGGGTCTTATTATCCCTGTCATCATAACCATCTATAAGGACAGAAGCTTTTCATTCATCTTAAAAACACCGCCTGCGTCTGTGCTTCTCAAGAGAGCAGCTGGCCTCGCAAAAGGATCAGGCGAACCCAACAAAGTGAAAGTCGGCAAGGTAACAAAAAGTCAGGTAAAAGAGATAGCCGAGATCAAAATGAGAGATCTAAATGCCAACGACATAGAGGCAGCCATGAGAATCATAGAGGGCACAGCCAGGAGTATGGGCATCGAGGTAGTGGAGGGTTAAAATGGGAAGAGTAGGAAAGAGATACGCGGCGCTGCTTGAGAAAGTGGACAGAAACAGGAGCTATCCCCTCGATGAGGCGGTTAAGCTCGTGAAGGAGCTCGCATCCGCCAAATTTGACGAGACGGTGGAAGCAGCCGTGCGGCTCGGAGTGGATCCGAGAAAAGCCGATCAGATGATAAGAGGATCGGTCATACTTCCCCACGGAACCGGAAAGAGCGTGAAAGTTCTGGTCTTCACAAGGAGTCCCGAGGAGGAAAAGGCCGCAAAAGAGGCCGGAGCCGATTATGTGGGCTTCGAGGATCTTATTGAGAAGATAAAATCCGGCTGGATAGATTTTGATTCGGTGGTCGCAACGCCTGACGTCATGCCCCAGGTGGCCAAACTCGGTAAGATTTTAGGGCCCAAAGGACTCATGCCGAGCCCCAAGACGGGCACGGTCACGAAGGAAGTCGGGAGAGTCGTGGGCGAGCTCAAGAAAGGAAGGGTCGAATTCAGAGTCGACAAGACCGGTAACATCCACGTGCCCATCGGAAAAGTCTCCTTCGAGCCCGAAAAGCTGAAAGAGAATCTCCTCGCTCTCGTTCAGGAGCTCTTAAACCTCAGGCCCCAGTCCTTCCGCGGAACTTACATAAGGAAAATTCACATATCGCCGACGATGGGGCCCAGCGTGGAAATAGACGTTAACGATGTTTTGAGAACCATTGAAAGCATGAGGTGATAAAAATGCCAAAGCCCGAGAAAACAAAGAAAGTAGAGGAACTGAAGGAAATGCTGAAGGACGCCAAGGGCCTTTATTTTGCGGATTTTACCGGACTCACGGTTCCCGAGATAACAGAGCTCAGGAGAAGAATGAAGGAGAAAAACGTCGTCTTTAAAGTGATCAAAAACACGCTCATGAGGATCGCCCTCGATGAACTCGGCTATACCGAGATCAAAGAGATGGTAGTGGGGCCCAATGCTATCGTGGTATCCTACGAAGATCCCATTGAATCGATCAAAATTCTCCATAACTTCAGGAAAGAATTTGAAAAAGGCGACGTCAAAGTCGGATACATAGAAGGCATGGTCCTCAGCAAGGAGGACCTGGAAAAACTCGCAAAACTGCCCGGCAAAGACGAATTGAGGGCCAAAGTCGTGGGTGCCCTTTCGGGGCCCCTGTATATGCTGGTCCTCTCCCTTAACGGGCTTCTGAACAAGTTGGTCTGGACATTAGAGGCAATCAAAAAAGCAAAAGAGGAGGGCAAGTAAAATGGCTGAGAAGCTCAGTGTCCCCGAAATCGTTTCTGCGATAGAATCTTTGACAGTGCTCGAACTGTCGGAGCTGGTGAAGGAACTGGAAGAAAAGTTCGGCGTGAGCGCCCAGATGCCGGTAGCTGCCGTTGCTGCAGCAGGCGCTGGCGCAGCTGCTGCTGAGGCTGCCGAGGAGAAAACCAGTTTTGACGTGATCCTGACTTCCGCTGGTGACCAGAAGATCAAGGTGCTGAAAGAGGTCAGGGCGATAACCGGCCTCGGACTTAAGGAAGCCAAAGACCTCATCGACAACCTTCCCAAGCCTTTGAAAGAGGGCGTTGCAAAGGAGGAAGCCGAGAAGATCAAGGCCACCCTTGAGGAACTCGGAGCAAAGGTAGAGATAAAGTAATCTGATCTTGAATCAGTCGAAATACACCCGCATTTTAAAAGGGTTACCCGTGGGGAAACTCTGCGGGGTTTCCTTAATAGGAGGTGAAGTTTGACTTCATCAAGGTCCTCTATAGCAATTAAAAGGGTGGGCTACAAGAAGGAAAGGTATCCTATGCCTGACCTTCTTGTGGTCCAGGTGGAGTCCTTCCGCCAGTTCCTCCAGGAAAAGGTCCCTCCGCAAAAGAGAAAAGCGGAGGGCCTGGAGGGCGTGTTTCGGGAGAATTTCCCGATCGAAGATGTACACGGCAAATACAGCCTGGAATACCTGAATTACAGGATCGGTGCTCCCAAGAGCACACCCGATGAAGCCAAAAAGAAGAATCTCACCTACTCAGTGCCTGTCTGGGCCACATTGAGATTGGTGAGAAAGGCTGAAGAAACGGGAAAGGTCGAAGCGGCCATCGAGCAGGAGGTATATCTCTGTGATCTCCCCTACATGACCGATTGGGGCACATTTATCATCAACGGCATAGAGAGGGTGGTCGTGAACCAGCTTCACAGGTCGCCCGGCGTCTATTACGAGATAGAGACAGGAGGAGTCCCCACTTACAGGGCGATGCTGGTGCCTTACAGAGGCCCCTGGATAGAATTCACCATAGATGGCTCGAAGATGCTCGGCGTGACCATCTCTAAACGCAGGAAAATCCCCATAACGAGGCTTCTGAGGGCCCTGGGATATCCCACGGTGAGCGACATATTGAAAGTACTGCTCGACGTTGAAGATATCAACGTGACAAAAGCGGAACCTGACCGTTACGCGCTTGCCGAAGACATTTTCGAAGATAAAGAGGCCGGCGTTGTCATGTTTGAAGCGGGGACCAGGCTCGATGAAGATGCCCTTGAGACCTTAAAGAGCCACGGAGTTAAAAAAGTAAAAGTCATTGACGCAAAAAATATCAAAAATGAGGTTATTCTGGCAACCTTAAAACAGGACAGGATCAAAGACGAAAAATCGGCTCTCGGCAATATTTACAGGACTCTGAGATACACGCCTCCCAAAAACGACGAGGAGGCGAGAAATTACATAGAGTCCTTCTTCTTCGATCCCACGAAGTTCTATCTCGGAAAAGTTGGCCGCTACAAGCTGAATTTCCGGCTTAACCACGACATCCCTATGGAAACAGAGGGCCTCACCAAAGAGGACCTCATCACGATAGTCAAGAAGCTCCTTCTCCTTTATGTGGGTGAGGAGAGGGAAGATGATGTAGACGACCTCGCCAACAGAAGGGTGAGAAGGGTAGGAGAACTCCTTTACGAGCAGTTCAGGATCTCTCTCCTGAGGCTCGCGAGAGTCATAAAGGAAAGGATGCTTCTCGAGCGCGAGGGCAATCTGACCCCCAAAAAGCTCGTCAATCCGAGGCTTGTTACCTCCAGCATACTCTCCTTCTTCACCGGCGAAAGGCTATCCCAATTCCTGGATCAGACAAACCCGCTCTCCGAGCTGACCCACAAAAGAAGGCTATCGGCCCTGGGAAAGGGCGGACTGACCAAAGAGACGGCTGGTTTTGAGGTCCGGGACGTCCATCCATCTCATTACGGAAGGCTCTGTCCCATCGAAACTCCGGAAGGTCAAAACATCGGCCTAATAACCTCTCTCACCACCTATGCCCAGATCGACGAGCTCGGGTTCATCAAAACCCCGCTCCTCAAAGTTAAGGATGGCTACATCACCAAGGAGATGGTGGAATTAACTCCATACGAAGAGGAAGGCTACAAGATCGCCTCAGCGGACATCCCCATAGATCCCAAGACGGGCAAAATTCTTGCCGAGAGGGTCTGGGTCAGGCACAAGGGCGGATATCCGCTGGTCAAACCGGAGGAAGTGGATTTCATCGACGTGTCACCGAGGCAGGTAGTCTCGCCATCGGCCTCCCTGATTCCTTTTCTTGAGCACGACGACGCCAACAGGGCCCTTATGGGCTGTAACATGCAGAGACAGGCAGTTCCCCTTCTCATCACTGAGCCCCCCATCGTGGGAACGGGCATGGAGGCCAAGGTAGCCCGCGATTCCGGAGCAGTTCTCGTGGCGAGGAGAAGCGGGATAGTCCGATATGTTGACTCGAGAAAGATAATCGTCGAGCCCGAGCCCGATACGGCCAAGCTCGGGAAACTTTTTGAAGAGGCAGTTGACGAATACGACCTCGTGAAGTTCGAGCGCTCCAATCAGAACACCACCGTCAACCAGAGACCCCTCGTCAAGATCGGACAGAAAGTGAAAAAGGGAGATATATTAGCCGATGGGCCCGCCACCCATCAGGGAGATCTCGCTCTCGGCAAAAACCTCCTGGTGGCTTTCGCCCCCTGGTTCGGGCACAACTTCGAGGACGCCATCATCGTATCAGAGAGGGTCCTGAAGGACGACATCTTCACGTCCCTGCACATATTGGAATTCCAGGTCGAAGTCAGAGAGACCAAGCTGGGACCGGAAGAAGTAACGAGAGACCTGCCCAACGTCTCGGAAGAGGCCCTTAAGAACCTCGACGAGAACGGAATAGTGCGGATCGGCGCCGAGGTCAAGCCCGATGACATCCTGGTGGGTAAGGTGAGCCCCAAAGGAGAAAGGGAGCTCTCTCCGGAGGAGAGGCTGATCTACGCGATCTTCGCTGAAAAAGCCAAGGACGTCAGGGATACATCCAAAAGAGTGCCTCCCGGTGTTCAGGGCGTGATAGTGGATGTGATCGTCCTCTCGAGGAGAAAGGACGATCCGCTGTCCCTCAAAGTATCCAGGGAAAAGAGAAAGAAGGCAGAGGAAAGGGCAGAAGAGGCGAAAAAAGTCGTCAGGGACAGGCTAAAACTTGTCCTCGGAAGGCTCCTGAACGGCCAAAAAGCAGAAAAAACCATAAAAACAAAGGGCGGAAAGATAGCCATAAGGCGCGGGGAAACCTTCGACGAAAAATTCTTTGAGACCCATTTCCCCTTAGACCTCGATTTTCCGAACGGCTTCGTCTCAGACCTCGAGCTCGAAGGAAAGTGCCGCGAGGTGCTTTACGAAGCCGACATGATGCTGCAGAAAATAGATGAAAGGCGCAAGACCGAGATCGAACAGATCGACCGCGGAGACGAACTGCCTCCAGGCGTCCTTCAGCTCATAAAGGTCTATGTGGCCCAAAAGAGGAAGCTCCAGGTGGGCGATAAGCTCTCCGGCCGCCACGGCAACAAAGGTGTAGTGGCGAAAATCGCCCCCTGCGAGGACATGCCCTTCCTCGAAGACGGCACGCCAGTGGACATAGTTCTCAATCCCCTCGGAGTGCCCTCGAGGATGAACGTGGGGCAGATCCTCGAGACCATCCTGGGCTGGGCCGGGAAGGAACGAGGAATCTATTACGCGACGCCCGTTTTTGAGGGAATGAAAATCGAAGACATAAGGAAAGAACTCAAAAAGGCCGGGCTCCCGGAGAACGGGAAGGTGCGTCTCAGGGACGGAAGAACCGGCGAACACTTCGAGTTCGATGTCACCGTCGGCTACATCTACATAATGAAACTGATCCACATGGTCGAGGATAAGGTTCACGCCAGAGCCATCGGACCGTATTCCCTCATCACCCAGCAGCCTGTGGGTGGAAAGAGCCACTTCGGAGGACAGAGATTCGGGGAGATGGAGGTCTGGGCTCTGGAAGCCTATGGAGCTGCTTATGCCCTGCAGGAGATGCTGACGGTGAAATCTGACGACATAAAGGGAAGAAATCACCTTTATCAATCGATAATCAAGGGCGAGGAACCGCCGGAGCCGGGGCTGCCCGCCTCCTTCGATGTCCTGCTGAAAGAGCTCCGCGGACTTGCCCTGGATGTTATCATTGAAACGGAATAAGGGGGGATAAAAAGTGGCAGAGATAAACCCCAAAGATTTAGTCGCAATAAGATTGAAACTGGCCTCTCCTGAGGCCATAAGAAGCTGGTCGTATGGAGAGGTTAAAAAGGCCGAGACGATCAATTACAGAACGCAGAAACCCGAAAAGGATGGTCTTTTCTGCGAGAGGATATTCGGGCCTGTCAAGGACTATGAGTGCAGCTGCGGCAAGTATAAGGGAAAGCGCTACAAGGGTATAGTCTGTGACCGCTGTGGAGTGGAAGTGACGAGTTCCCACGTCCGCAGGGAAAGAATGGGACACATAGAACTGGCCGTTCCTGTAGCCCACATTTGGTACTACAAGGTCTCTCCCTCCATAATAGGGCTCCTTCTCGACCTCTCGGTGCGCCAGCTGGAGGATATACTCTATTACGACGCTTACATAGTGGTGGATCCCGGAGAAACCCCCCTCACGAAGGGGCAGGTCCTCACAGAAGGCGAATACCAGAAAAAAAGGGAAGAATACAAAGACGAATTCGTGGCAGAGATGGGGGCGGCCCCGCTGAAAAAGCTCCTTGAGGAACTTGACCTCGAGGAGATGTCAATAGAACTCAGAACGCAGATAAAGCTGGAAAAATCCCTTCTCAGGAAAACAAAAATATTGAAGAAACTCCGCGTTGTGGAGTCCTTCCTCAATTCGGGGAACAAACCCGAATGGATGATACTCGAGGTCATACCCGTGATTCCCCCCGACCTGAGACCTCTCGTCCCCCTCGACGGCGGCAGGTATGCCACGAGCGACCTCAACGATCTGTACCGCAGGGTGATCACGAGGAACAACAGGCTGCGCAACATGCTCGAGCTGAATGCTCCCGAAATCATTCTGAGAAACGAGAAGCGCATGCTCCAGGAAGCAGTGGACGCCCTGCTCGACAATTCGAGGAGAAGAAGGCCGGTCGTGGGAAGAGGTGGAAGGAAACTCAAATCTCTCTCCGATATCCTGAGGGGTAAGAAAGGCCTCCTGAGGAGGAACCTTCTCGGAAAGAGGGTGGATTACTCGGGAAGGTCGGTCATAGTGGTCGGGCCCGAGCTCAAGCTTCACCAGGTGGGCCTCCCCAAAGAGATGGCCATCGAGCTCTTCAAGCCCTTCGTCGAACACAGGCTTCAGGAATCGGGCCTCGCCGAATCCATAAGGTCGGCCAGGAGGCTCCTTCAGAAGAGACACGAGGGGGTCTGGGAACTACTCGAGGACATAACGAAGGATCACCCGGTACTTCTCAACCGCGCGCCCACGCTCCACAGGGTTTCTATACAGGCTTTCGAACCCGTGCTCGTGGAGGGCAAGGCCATAAGGCTTCACCCTCTCGTCTGTACCGCATACAACGCCGATTTCGATGGAGACCAGATGGCCGTCTTCGTGCCCATCAACATAGAAGCCCAGATGGAAGCTCAGATGCTGCTCCTCTCCATCCACAACATCCTCTCGCCAGCTCATGGAAAGCCGCTCGCTTCGCCCACCCAGGACATGGTCATAGGCCTTTACTATCTGACGAGGATAAGACCGGGAGCCAAGGGCGAAGGCAGGAGATTTGCCTCCATAGATGAGGCGCGAAGGGCTTACTACAGCGGAGTAGTCGACCTCCACGCTGCCATCGAAGTTCCCTGGAACGGGGAGTTCATGACGACGACCATAGGCAGGATAATCTTCAACGACATCATCCCCGAGCCGCTGAGGTTCATCAATCAGGAGATGGGCAAGAAAAACCTTCAGGAGTTGGTGCTCAGGACCCACAAAGTTCTCGGAAGCAAAGAAGCCGTTCGTTTCCTCGACGACCTGAAGAGCCTCGGCTTCACCATGGCCACCATGTCGGGCCTCACCTTCGGGATCGACGACATGATCGTGCCCGAGGAGAAAGAAGAGATAATAAAGAGAGCCCTCGAGGAAAGGGACAGGATCGAAAGGGCTTTCAACAAAGGGCTCATATCAAGGGTCGAGAGATATCAAAAGATCCTGGATATCTGGACAATGGCGACAGATTCGGTGAAGGAAGCCATGCTCCAGAAGATGAGGATGGACAAGGACGGCTTCAACCCCATATACATGATGGTGAACTCGGGCGCAAGGGGTAACGAGGATCAGGTGAGACAGCTCGCCGGCATGAGGGGTCTCATGGCGAGGCCCACAAAATCCAAAGAAACGGTGGGCGAATTCATCGAGACTCCCATCATATCGAATTTTAAGGAAGGGCTCTCCGTTCTCGAATATTTCATCTCCACCCACGGCGCCAGAAAGGGACTTTCGGACACGGCCCTGAAGACGGCCGACGCGGGGCACCTGACGCGTAGGCTGGTGGACGTGGCTCAGGAAGTGGTGGTCACAATGGATGACTGCGGAACCATCATGGGAAGGCACATAACGGCCCTCAAGGACGGCGAAACGGTGATCGAACCGCTCAAAGAGAGGATAGTAGGAAGGGTGGCCCTCGAGGACGTGAAAGACCCTATTACGGGAGAAATTATCGTAGAAGAGGGCGAAGAGATCACCGAGGAGAAGGCCGAGAGAATCGAGGCCGTCGGCATCGAGGAGATAGAGGTCCGCTCCGTCCTGAGGTGCGAGGCAAAACAGGGAGTATGTGCCAAGTGCTACGGAAGAAATCTGGCCACGGGAAGGATGGTGGAGATAGGAGAAGCCGTGGGCGTTATGGCGGCACAGTCCATCGGTGAGCCGGGAACACAGCTCACGCTGAGAACGTTCCACACAGGCGGCGCGGCGGAGAGGATAACGGAGGAAGCGCGGCACGTGGCACCCTTCTCCGGCAAAGTCCAGTACGAAAAACTGGAGGTCGTGAAAAGAAGGGATAACCAGCTCGTAGCCCTCAGCAAAAAAGGCCGCATAATCCTGACGGACGGCAAAAGAAAACGCTGTTTCGGAGTTCCTCATGGCGCCATCATCATGGTGAACGATGGAGAAAAGATCAAAGAGGGTTCTGTCATATGCGAATGGGAGCCCTACTCCCTTCCGATCCTGACCAAGAAAAAGGGCAAAATAGTCTTCAAAGACCTGGTAGAGGGAATAACCCTCAAGGAGATCTTCGAGGAAGGCAAAATAGAGAGAGTCGTCGAAATAGATCGGCACAAGAGATACTTCCCCAAGGCGCTGCTTCTCGACCCCGAGACGGGAGAGGTCATAGAGGAAATCCCCTTGGTCAACGAGGCCAGGCTCGCCGTCAAGGACGGAGATATAATTGAGCCCGGCGATCTCGTGGCAAGGGTCCCCCAGGAAGCAGGCAAAACCCGTGATATAACCGGCGGACTGCCCAGGGTCGAGGAGCTCTTCGAAGCCCGTTCTCCCAAAGACAAAGCCATCGTCTCCGAGATCGACGGGATAGTTAAAATAGGCACGCTCGAAAAGGGCAACTTCAAGATAAAGGTTGTCCCGGCCGAAGGAGAGGCGAGAGAATATAACGTTCCCTACGGGAAATACCTTCTCGCCGGGGATGGGGAGTTCATAAGAGCTGGCGAACCCCTTACCACAGGCCCCATAGATCCTCACGATATCCTGCGGATCAAGGGCAAAGAATTCGTGCAGGAGTTCCTGCTGGATCAGATCCAGGAAGTTTACAGGTTGTCGGGCGTGAAGATCGACGACAAACACATCGAGATCATAGTCCGCCAGATGATGAAAAAAGTCAAGATCGAGGATTCGGGCGACACCAAATTCATTCAGGGCGACATCGTCAGCTATTTCAAGGTACAGGAGGAAAACGCTCAGGTGGAAAAGAAGGACGGCAAACCGGCACAGTACAAGCCGATACTGCTCGGGATCACAAGGGCATCCCTCGCCACGGAGAGTTTCATCGCCGCTTCCTCATTCCAGGAGACGACAAAGGTGCTGGCCAACGCTGCCATTGCCGGCAAAAGCGACGAATTGAAAGGTTTGAAAGAAAACGTTATAATAGGTAGCCTCATTCCCAGCGGAACGGGAATGAAGGAATACAGGAAGATTGTTCTGATAGAAGAGGAAGAAGAGAGAGAAAAAGAGGCCAGAGCGGCCAGTTAGGTAAAGCCCGCAAGGGCTTGACAGAAAAGGCTTTAGGTGTTAATAATAATGGCAATTTTGGAAAGAGGGAGGATAGTATGCCAACTTTAAATCAATTGGTGAGAAAGCCGAGAAAACCAAAGGTAAAGAAGTCAAAGTCCCCTGCCCTGGAGGGGAATCCTCAGAAGAAGGGGGTCTGTACCAGGGTCTATACCACAACCCCCAAGAAGCCGAACTCTGCCCTGAGAAAGGTAGCGAAGGTGAGGCTCTCAAACGGAAATGAGATCGTGGCTTACATTCCCGGCGAAGGGCATAATCTGCAGGAGCACTCGGTGGTTCTGGTTCGGGGCGGCAGAGTAAAGGATCTTCCCGGAGTTAAATACCACATAGTGCGCGGCAGATACGACACGGCAGGCGTGGAAGGGAGGAGAAACTCCCGTTCCCTCTATGGAACCAAGAAACCGAGGGACTAAGGGGAGGAACTTGATATGAGAAGAAGAAGGGCACCGCAGAGAAAAGTAGAGAAGGATCCCAAGTATGGGTCCGAAATCGTGACCAAGTTCATCAACAACCTGATGTGGGACGGAAAGAGAAGTCTTGCGCAGAAAATATTTTACAGAGCCCTTGAGCTTGTTGAAGAGAAAACGGGTAACGATGGACTCGAGGTGTTTTTAAAGGCAATAGATAACGTCAAACCTAAACTCGAGGTCAGGCCGAGAAGGGTGGGGGGAGCTACCTATCAGGTGCCCGTGGAAGTGAGGCCCAAGAGGCAGCTCTCGCTCGCCATAAAATGGATACTCAAGGCAGCGAGGAACAGGCCCGAGAGACATATGTACGAGAGGCTCGCCAACGAGTTCATCGAAGCCTACAAGGGCACTGGGGCTGCCATGAAAATAAAAGACAACACCCACAGGATGGCCGAGGCCAACAGGGTGTTCGCCCATTTCAAGTGGTAAGCGAGGTCAGATAGAATGAGTGGTGGCGGTACGATAAAATACGAGATAGAAAAAGTCAGAAACATCGGGTTTGCCGCACACATAGATGCAGGCAAGACCACTACCACCGAGCGGGTCCTCTATTACACTGGGAGGATCCACCGGATGGGTGATGTGGACGAGGGAACCGCCACCACGGACTGGATGATCCAGGAGAAGGAGAGGGGTATCACCATTCAGAGCGCCTCGACCACCTGTTTCTGGAAAGACCACAGGATAAACATAATAGACACGCCGGGACACGTGGACTTCACGGCAGAGGTGGAGAGATCGCTCAGGGTACTCGACGGCCTCATCGTTATCTTCTGCGGCGTGAGCGGAGTTCAACCCCAATCGGAAACGGTGTGGCATCAGGCCGACAAGTACGAGGTGCCGAGGATAGCATTCATAAACAAACTCGACAGGATAGGAGCTGATCCGGAAAAGGTCATCGAGATGATGGAGGAAAGGCTCGCCGCCAACGCGTTGAGAGTTCAGCTCCCCATAGGACTGGAGAGCGACTTTGTCGGAGTGGTGGATCTCGTGAACCGCAAGAAAATCTACTGGGACGTGGACTGGACCGGAGAACACTTCAGGGTCGAGGATTTTGACGGAGACCCTGAGCTCGAGAAGGCATACGAAGAACTGGTATCACGGCTATCAGAGATAGAAGACGAGATCTTAGACCTTTACGTGAAAAACGGTCAGGTGGAGCCAGCCAGGCTGAAAAAGGTCATCAGGGAAGCCACAATTAAGGGGAAACTCGTCCCCGTTCTCCTGGGTTCTGCATTGAAAAACAAGGGAATTCAGCCTCTTCTCGACGCGGTGATCGATTACCTCCCCTCCCCCATTGACATTCCGCCAGCTCTGGGCATAAATCCCAAAACTGGCGATATCGAGGAGAGGCGCCCCGACCCGGAAGAGCCCTTTTCCGCTCTGGTGTTCAAGGTACAGGCCGATGTCAGGATCGGCACGCTTCTTTATGCCAGGGTTTATTCCGGGACAATAAAGGTCAACAAAAAGGTACTGAACGTCACCAAGGACAGGCTCAGCAGGATAACGAGAATCTACATAATGCACGCAAACAAGAAAGAGCCGCGGATGGAAGCTATGGCCGGAGAAATAGTCGCCTTCGTTGGCCCGAAGGATGCCATGACGGGTGATACCTTCGCCGATCCGGAGCATCCCATACTTTACGAGGGGCTCGAGTTTCCTGAACCGGTGGTGTCCGTCGCGATAGAGCCAAAAACCCTCAAGGACCTCGAGAAGCTCGAGGAAACGCTGAATCTCCTCCTCGCGGAAGATCCCACATTCAGGGTCAGAAGGGATGACGAGACGGGACAGCTGATAATTTCGGGCATGGGAGAGCTCCACGTGGAGATACTCGTCGACAGGCTTAAAAGAGAGTTCAAGGTGCCGGTCAGGGTGGGTAAACCTCAGGTGACTTACAGGGAAACGATCACCCAGGAGGCCGAGGCCGAGGTCCACTTCGAGAGAGAGCTCGGTGGAACCAGACAGAAGGGCAGCGTCAAGCTGAAGGTATATCCCCTCAAACAGGGGAGGGGTTCTAAATACGAGATAGGCGCTGAGGTGCCGGAGGAGCTCAGGGAAGCTTTAGAAGACGGACTAAGAGAAGGCCTGACGTTTGGCCCTCTCCTGGGTTATCCGGTTATCGACGTTGGTGTCAACATCCTTAAAGTGGCAACGGGTGAGGACGTGACTCCCCTCGGCACCAGGATCGCGGTGTTGAATGCCCTCCAGGAGGCCCTGAGGAAGGCCAAGCCGATCCTCCTGGAGCCCTATGTCGAGGTGGAGATACTCGTACCCGGCGAATTCGTTGGAAATGTGGTTTCCGATCTCGGCGTTCGTGGAGGAGAACTCCTGGGCGTCGAGCTTCATTCTGCGAACCTTCAGAAGATAAGGGCGAAGGTTGCTTTGAAGAGAATGTTCGGCTATGCTACCGATCTGAGATCGCTGACTCAGGGCAGAGGAAATTTCTGGATGAAGCTTTCCCATTTTGCTCCCGTTCAGGAAGGGGAGATGGAAAGCATGAGCTCTGTTGGTTAAAAGAAAATTGGAGGTAAGGAGACATGGCGAAGCAGAAATTTGAGAGGAAGAAGCCCCACGTGAACGTGGGAACTATAGGCCATGTGGACCACGGGAAGTCCACACTGACGTCCGCCATAACCAAGTATCTTTCTCTCAAGCAAATGGCTCAGTATACTCCCTACGACGAAATCGATAAGGCCCCCGAGGAGAAAGAAAGGGGACTTACGATTCAGCTCGCTCACATTGAGTATGAGACGGAGAACAGACATTACGCGCACATCGACTGTCCCGGCCACGCCGACTACATCAAAAATATGATCACGGGTGCCGCTCAGATGGACGGCGCCATTCTGGTCGTGGCCGCAACCGATTCGGTGATGCCTCAGACCAGAGAGCACGTGCTCCTCGCGAGACAGGTAAACGTCCCCTATATTGTCGTCTTCATCAACAAGACGGACATGGTCGAGGACCCCGAGATAATCGAGCTCGTCGAGATGGAAGTCAGGGATCTCCTCAATCAGTATGAATTCCCCGGAGATGAGGTCCCTGTGGTAAAGGGTTCCGCCCTCAAGGCGCTTGAATGTGAGTCCCTCGATTGCGAGTGGTTCAAGCCCGTCGAAGAGCTCCTCAACGCCCTTGACACATATATTCCGGAGCCTCAGAGACCTGTCGACAAGCCCTTCCTCATGGCCATCGAGGATATATTCTCCATTACGGGCCGTGGCACCGTGGTGACGGGAAGGGTCGAGAGAGGCAGGCTCACTCCCGGCGAGGAAGTGGAGATAATCGGATTCAGAGACGAGCCCATCAGGACAGTGGTCACATCAATAGAGATGTTCAGGAAGATCCTGGACGAGGCCCTTCCCGGAGACAACGTGGGTCTTCTCCTCAGGGGCGTCAAGAAGGAGGACGTCGAGAGGGGAATGGTCGTTGCCAAACCCGGAAGCATCAAGCCTCACAAGAAGTTCAGGGCTCAGGTTTATGTTCTGAAAAAGGAAGAGGGAGGAAGACATACGCCTTTCTTCAACGGTTACAGGCCGCAGTTCTACTTCAGGACCACCGACGTGACGGGAACCATTAAGCTTCCCGAGGGGCGCGAGATGGTTATGCCCGGCGACCACGTTAACCTGGAAGTTGAACTCATCTACCCCGTTGCTCTCGAGAAGGAGCTCAGGTTCGCCATCCGCGAGGGCGGAAGGACCGTGGGCGCGGGCGTAGTAACAGACGTGATAGAGTGAAACCATGGTAGAGGGCAAAATCAGGATAAAACTCAAGGCCTTTGACACGACCTTGATAGACAGGTCTGCTAAGAGGATCGCCTTGACCGCGAAGAGGACCGGTGCCGAGGTATCTGGCCCCATACCTCTTCCCACGAAGAGGACCCTCTTCTCGGTCATAAGAAGTCCTCATGTCCACAAGAAATCGCAGGAACAGTTCGAACTCAGGATACACAAGAGGTTGATCGAGATCAGGAAACCCACCCAGGAGACGATCGACAAGCTTTCAAAGCTCGATCTTCCCGCCGGGGTGGAAGTGGAAATAAAGGTGATCTGAGATGATAGGAATAGTGGGTAGAAAGCTGGGGATGACCCAGATCCCTACCAAAGACGGCGCGATGACCGCTGTGACGGTCATTGAGGCCGGCCCCTGCTTCGTCCTTCAGGGGAAGAATGAAGAAAAGGACGGCTACAGGGCTATAAAGATAGCCTACGGAGAGGTAAAAGCATCGAAGATATCGAAGCCTCTCCTGGGCGAGCTTAAAAAGGCCCTGGGAGACAAGGACAGGTATCCGGCTAAGAAGATAGTGGAAATACGCGTGGAAAATCCCGACGATTACCCACCGGGAAGCAAACTGGACGCCGGCATATTCGAAGAGGGAGAGAAAGTTGACGTCACGGGACTCTCGAAAGGAAGAGGCTTCCAGGGCGTGGTGAAGAGGTGGAATTTCTCTGGCGGCCCCGTTTCGCACGGATCCAAGTTCCACAGGCGACCCGGCTCAATAGGACAACACACAGATCCCGGAAGAGTCTGGAAGGGAAAGAAAATGGCCGGCCACATGGGCATGCGAAAAGTGACCGTTTCCAATCTGGAGATAGTGAAGATTCTCGGAGACAAGAACCTGATACTGATTAAGGGAGCTGTTCCTGGACCGACGGGCGGCCTGGTGATAATCAGAAAAGCGAGGAGGGCACAACATGCCTAAGGCACCGGTATTCACAAAAGAGGGAAACAGAACCGGAATGATAGACCTTCCCGACCAGATATTCGGGCTGAAACCGAAGAAACACCTCCTCTGGGAAGTGGTCCGGGCATATCTGGCGGCGAGAAGGCAGGGCACTCATAAGGCCAAAACCAGGTCTGAGGTCAAAGCCTCCGGAGCCAAGCTGTGGCCCCAGAAGGGAATGGGAAGAGCCCGACATGGGAGCGTCTCGGCTCCCATATTCGTCGGAGGCGGAAAGGCTCACGGCCCGAGACCGCGTGACTACAGGATAAAGATCAACGCCAAGGCGAAGAGGCTGGCACTCTCACAGGCACTTTCCGACAGGGCGAGGGAGAACAGAGTTTTCGTCATGGAGGAATTCTCGATGGAAAAGCCCAAGACGAAAATAATGGCGGAACTGCTGGCTAAGATGAATCTCGACGGCAAAAGGGTCGTGTTGCTCTCTGCCGACTCGAATAAGAACTTCTACCTCTCGTCCAGAAACATACCCAGAGTCAACTTCAGGGTGGCAAAGGACGTGAATGCTCTCGACATACTCGGCTCCGAATACATCGTAATAGAGAAAAACGCCATAACGGCTTTAAAAGAGAGGCTGACAAAATGAAGGACCCCAGGGATATAGTTATAAGACCTATTCTGACGGAAAAGACCCTCAACCTGAAGAACACTGCCAACCAGTACGTCTTTGAAGTGGCAAGAGATGCCAACAAGATCGAGGTTAAACACGCCGTCGAACAGCTTTTCAAGGTGAGAGTGGAAAAGGTCCAGATAATCAACGTAAAGGGGAAAATCCGCAGGGTAAGGAGAGCGCCCGGACGGACGAGGAGCTGGAAAAAAGCCATAGTAAAGCTCAAATCCGGCGACTCCATACCGATATTCGAGGGAGCGTAAGAAATGGGAATAAAGACCTATAAACCATATACGCCATCGAGGAGATACATAACGACCTCCACTTTCGACGAGATCACGAAGAAAAAGCCGGAGAAATCCCTGACTAAAGCCAAAAAGAGGTCTTCCGGCAGAAACAACCACGGGAGGATTACGGTAAGGTTCAGGGGCGGAGGCCACAAGAAGAAATATCGCATAATCGACACGAGACGCGATAAGACGGGAATACCTGCCAAAGTCGTTTCCATAGAGTACGACCCCAACAGGTCCGCCAGGATCGCACTGCTCAGCTACATCGACGGGGAAAAGAGATACATCATAGCCCCCCATGGGCTCAAAGTCGGCGAGTGGATTCAGTCAGGGCCCGGCTCCGAGATCAAGGTGGGCAATGCTCTGCCGCTGTCAGAGATCCCCGAAGGCATGGAAATTCACAACATAGAGCTCGTCCCGGGCAAGGGCGGACAGCTCGTGCGGGCAGCCGGATCAGCAGCCTACATCCTCGCAAAAGAAGGAAATTACGCTCACGTTCAGCTGCCGTCGGGCGAAGTAAGGCTGATCAACCTGAAATGCATGGCCACTATAGGTAGGGTCTCCAACATAGACCATGAAGGCGTGGTGATAGGCAAGGCAGGCAGATCCAGGTGGCTCGGAAGGCGACCCCACGTGAGAGGAGTGGTGATGAACCCTGTTGACCACCCGCTGGGCGGAGGCGAAGGCAGATCCAAGAGCGGAAGGCCCCCGGCGAGCCCCTGGGGCCAGATCGCCAAGGGCAAGAAGACGAGAAAGAAAAGAAAACCTTCCGACAGGTTTATTGTCAAGAGGCGGAGGTGATAGGAAAACATGGGAAGATCACTTAAAAAGGGAC
>JAGGUL010000073.1 GCA_021158525.1 Candidatus Hydrothermota bacterium
AAATTGGCGAAGAAAAACGTTGAGGGTATGTCCGCCGCTTCACAGACCGAATCCCTCAAAGAGGAGGTATAGCGATGGGAGATCTGAAAGACCTTATTGAGTACATAGCGAAAGCGTTGGTCGACAATCCTGACGTGGTGTCAGTCAAGGAGATACCTGGCGAGAAAACCGTCATATACGAGCTCAAGGTTGGCGAAGGCGATCTCGGTAAAATCATCGGAAGGGAAGGCAAAACGGCAAAGGCCATCAGGACTATTATCTCGGCTGCCGCAATGAAAAAAGGCAAGAGGGCTGTACTGGAAATCCTTGAATGAGAATTTCGAAGAAGGCCCTTTAAAAGTCGGGAAAATCCTGAAGACCTTTGGTCTAAAGGGAGAAGTAAAAGTCTTAACGGAGTTCGATGTCCCCGATGAACTCCTTGAAATTCAACACATCTTCGTTGAACTGCCTCGGGGAGGTAAAAAATACCTGGAAATAGAGAGAACGCGCTCTTGCGGCGGGCGTACCCTCATCGTTAAGTTCAGGGGAATCGATTCCATTGAGATGGCAGAGGCCCTGAGGGGTCTTGAGCTATTTGTGAAGAGAGAAGACCTGAAGGAACCGGCTGAAGGCGAGTACTATATATTTCAGCTCGTCGGGCTCAAGGTCATCGGAAGAGAGGGCCGGGAGATCGGGGTCGTTATAAACGCCATAAAGAACCCCGGTCACGACCTTCTCGAGGTCGAGACGAGGGAAAGCAGAGTCTTTATGGTTCCGATGGTTAAAGAGATGGTTAAAAAGGTGGATCTGGAAAGAAAAATAATCGAGGTGGAACTTCCGCCCGGGCTCGTGCCCGAAAAGAATGAAACTTGAAATCGACGTAATAACGATTTTTCCGGAGTTCTTTGAAAAGCCTATCCAGTTCGGGCCCATCAAGAGGGCAAGGGACGCCGGTGTGCTTGAAATCAAACTGCTCAATCTGCGCGAATTTGCTCCCACTCCCAAGGAGGTGGACGACTATCCTTTCGGCGGAGGAAGCGGGATGATCCTGAAACCAGAGCCCATAAAAAAGGCCATCGACTCCGTCAAAAAGGAGGGCGGAACGGTCGTGCTCCTCTCGCCTCAGGGAGTCACCTTCAATCAGAAGCTCGCCCGAAGGCTGGCCGAAGAAAGCCAGATTATACTGATATGCGGACGCTACAAAGGAGTTGACGAGAGAATTATGAAATACGTTGATATGGAATTATCTATCGGCGACTACGTCCTTTCCGGAGGGGAATCCGCGGCCCTCGTCGTCATAGACGCCGTATCGAGGCTGCTTCCGGGAGCCCTTGGTAGCGAAGATTCGGCCGAGACCGATTCCTTCGAATGGGGAATCCTGGATGCTCCCTACTACACGAGGCCCCGGGTTTTCGACGGAATGGAGGTGCCTGAGGTCCTTTTGTCTGGAGACCATGCCAGGATAGAGCGCTGGAGGAGGAAGGAGGCCCTGCGCAGAACCTTGAAAAAGAGGCCCGACCTTCTGGATAAGGCTTTGCTCGACAAAAAAGACCTTGAACTGCTTGAAGAGATAAAGAAGGAGGAAGGTTTATGAGCGAGATTATCAAAGAAGTTGAAAAAGAGTTTATAAAGGAAGTTCCCGATTTTGGCCCTGGTGACACGGTCAGGGTTTACGTTAAGATCGTGGACTATAAAGTTGACCCCAAAACCCAGAAGGTGGAGGAAAAGGTCCGAATACAGCCCTTTGAGGGAATCGTTATCCGCCGCAGGGGCTCGGGGACCAATGCTTCCTTCACGGTGAGAAAGGTCACCCAGGGGATCGGGATAGAGAGGATCTTCCCCCTCTACTCGCCTTACATAGAAAAGATCGAGGTAAGGCGCAGGGGCAGGGTCAGAAGGGCGCGCATTTACTATCTGAGGGAAAGAAGGGGCAAAGCAGCAAGGATCAAAGAGAAGAGATAAGAGAAGGGCGATGTCCCTTCGGCCTTTCACCCTCGCCCTGATACTTCTTCTCCTGGCCCTCTGCAGTTGCAGGGGGAATAAAGAGAAAGCGGAGGGTAAGAGGGCCTCTCGTCAATGGGGAAGAACTCTCATTATCGGGGACGAAACCCTCACCGTTGAGATCGCTTCAACACCCGAAGAGAGGGCGAGAGGATTGATGTACCGGGATTCTCTGGGCCCGAAGGAAGGCATGCTCTTTGTCTTTCCCCGTGAGGAAAAAGCCGTTTTCTGGATGAAAAACACTCCCCTACCCCTCTCCATCGCTTTTATCGACGAAAGGGGCGTCATCACAGAGATACAGGACATGGAACCCTTCGATACCACGCTGCACATCTCGAGGAAACGCGTTAAGTACGCCCTCGAGGTGAAACAGGGCTGGTTTCGGGAAAGGGGCATCGGCCCGGGGCAGAAAGTAATACTGCCCTGGGAAAACAAAGACGGGCCGTGAAGGTTCTCATCATCCCAAGAGATGGGCTGGGTGATCTCGTCCTCTCCCTTCCGCTGGCGAGCGCGCTGAAAAAACACAGACCGGACTGGGAAGTCTTCTACCTCGTCAGCAGAAAACAGGCTTCCATGACCTGGGAACATCCCCTTGTAGATGGGGAAATTCTCATGGAATCGGGCCTGGCAGTGTATGAAAAAGCCCGCCTCCTGAGGTCCTTCAGGTTTGACATCGCCATAGATCTTTATCCATCACCTGAGAGTGCGCTCACCCTTGCCCTGGCGGGCATCCCTCAACGCGTGGGAACGATGTATCGATGGTTCAGCCTCCTTTATTCCCACAGGGTCAAAATCCGAAAACATCCCTCTATCAAACACGAAGCCAAGTATAACCTGGAATACCTTACTCCTCTCGGGATAAGTGAGGAACTGGAAAGGCCACGCCTTTACCTGAGGGAAGAGGAAAAGAGATGGGCACGCCAACTTCTTAGGGGGCTTCCCAAACCCGTAATAGCCATCAATCCCTCTTCGGGCGGGACTTCCAGGAACTGGCCTTTTGAGAGATACAGGGATCTTGCCGACAAGTTAAAAGAAATAGGATTTGGAATCGTGATCACCGGCGATCAGGGGCCTGAGATAAACATCGGAGAAACCGTCGATACGCGGGGAAAGACATCAGTCCGGGAGCTCATGGCCATACTGGAAGCCGTCTCAGTCCTTATATCGAGTTCCACGGGTCCCATGCACATCGCCTGTGCCCTCGACACGCCCACGGTGAGCCTTTTCTACCCCGAGGGTGTAGCGGGCCCCACGAGGTGGGGCCCGCTACACCCTCGATCAATCGTACTCACCTCCAAACCAGGCGACAGAAACCTCGAGACAATCGGCATTGACGCCGTCATAGAGGCAGTGGAGAAAATCCTGGAAAGCCCGGGCTGAACAAACCACTTCCCGATCCGGCCCGATGTAACCTGGTAATCTGGATAATCTGGGGTCGGGTCGTGCAACCTGCACGACCCGACCCCAAGCAATTTACTGAAAACCAATAAGTTACAGCACACCCCCGCGTGCGTGACGCACGCCTTCTCTTTACGTTGTGGGACAATAGTTCTGCGGGACGCGCTAAATCCTCCGTTTCCATTGTCCCAGAGGCACTTCACTCACCTTGCCCCCTCCGAAATAGGCCGATTTATTTATGCGCACAGCTAAATATAATCCAAATCATTTGTGCCCAAGGAGTTCTGTGGGGTCGGGTCGTGCAAGTTGCACGACCCGACCCCAATAACCAATAACCTCCAATAACGATCCCAACAACCCCAACGATCGCTCCCAGTGATCACTTCTCCACCTGATCCCACCCGGTCGCGGTCGAGCTACAGGTTGCCTCGGCGGGCTTCTCTCTTTATGATAAAAACATATGGGAGAACCGAGGAAGCCCCTTCCCGTTAAGTTCATTCTCGGAGTCATTGCCCGGCCCGACTGCTTGCATCTCGTCAATGCGGCCGTCGAGGCACTCGGCGGCGCGGATCTGATTTCGGAGAAAATGCCCTTCGATAAAACCGATTATTACAAAGAGGAAATGGGAGATGGGCTTATCAGGTTCTGGCTCAGCCTCAATGGCCTCGGGGATCCCGAAGAACTCCCCCATCTCAAGCTCAGGACAAACGAACTTGAGCGAGAATACTCGGAAGGAAGCAGAAGGAAGATGAACCTCGATCCCGGCTACATCACCGAATCCAACCTGGTGCTCGCGAGCACCAAGGCTTATAACCACAGGATTTACCTTAAGGAAGGCATCTATGCCGAGGTGACCCTCATCTACAGGAAGAAAACGGGATACGAGCCTCTTCCATGGACGTATCCCGATTACAGAACTCGCCTCGCCCTCGATTTTTTCGGCGAGGTCAGAAGGCTTTACAGGGAGGAGCTGAAAAAGGAGATGAGAAAATATGCTGAAAAACATGGATGAACTTCTCGAGCTCGCCAAAAGGAGGGGCAAAAGGAGGATAGCAGTGGCGGCGGCAGCGTCCAAAAACATCCTTGAGGGCCTGAAGCTCGCCGAGGATCTGGTACACCCCCTGCTCGTGGGTGAGCCCGATAGGATAAAACAATACATCGAAGAAATCGGCCTGAACGCTGAGATAATAGGTTCCCATGACATGAGGGAATCGACCTACTGGGCCCTGGAACTTGTCAGAAAGGGCGAAGCGGACCTCATAATGAAGGGGAAAGTTTCCACTCCGGACTTTCTCAGGGCTGTCCTGGACAAGGAAAAGGGCCTCAGGACGAACAGGGTGCTCTCTCACCTCACCGTTCTGGGAGTGCCCAGGTATCACAAGCTCCTTTTCATAACCGACGCCGGGATGAACATCAGGCCCGACCTTGAGATGAAGACCAAAATACTTCAAAATGCCCTCGAGATCCTCTTCCGCCTCGGATACGAACAGCCCAAAGCGGCGGTGCTCGCCTCTATAGAGCAGCTCCACCCCGACATGCCGGAGACACTGGACGCCGCGGCACTCTCCAAGATGGCCGATAGGGGCGTTTTTGGCAACGCGCTCGTCGACGGGCCTCTGGCTTTCGACCTTGCCATATCCAGGGAATCAGTCGAGATCAAAGGCGTCAAGAGCCCCGTCGCTGGCGACGCCGACATTCTCCTCGTACACGACGTGGCAGCGGGCAACAGCCTCGCGAAGAGCATGATATATTTCGGGGGAGCCAAAGCCGGCGGGATCATCCTGGGAGCGAAGGCACCGGTGGTTCTCCTGTCGAGGGCCGATTCCCCCGAGCAGAAGCTCTATTCAATCGCCTTCGCCCTCGCGTCACTCTGATGAGCATAAGCATCGTAAAATTCAAAAAGGTAAAATCGACCAACGATGAGGCCCTGGAACTCCTCAAAAAGGGCGTGGAGCCGCTTCTCTTTGTCTTCGCCGAGGAACAGAAATCGGGAAGGGGGAGATTCAAGAGGCAATGGTATTCGCCAAAAGGTGGCCTCTACATGTCCGTGGGAATGTACGATGATGCGCGGGCACGCCATTTCGCCCATCTCGCCGCCATAGTCCTCATCAGGGTCACCGAGAGGATTTCGGGCATCTCCCCCATGTTCAAGCTCCCCAACGACGTTTATCTGGGAAGAAAAATAGGCGGCATCCTGATGGAGGTCAAAAGCGGGTTCGCCATAACGGGAATGGGCCTCAACCTCAACATAGCAAAGTTTCCCAAAGACCTGAAGGAAAAGGCCACATCGCTCCTTCTGGTCACGGGCAGAAGCTATAACATCGATACGGCCGCATCCATCGCCGTGGAGGAAACGACGAAACTTCTCGACAGCATGAACATGGGGATGGCCGATCTGGTCTCCTTTCTCCGCGACAAACTCATCGGCATCGGCGAAGAAGTCAGGGTAAAAGACAAAAAACGCGAGAGAACCGGCATACTCAGGGATCTCACCGATGACATGAAGGTTGTTCTCGAGGAGAAGCGCGGCGTGATCGCCCTCGAGCTCACCGATATAATCGACCTGGAGGTCCTGGAATGAAGGTAATGACAATAGATGTGGGCAATACTTACGTGCACATCGGGATATTTGAGGGCGAAAGGCTGACCATCTCCCGCATTGTCAGAACGCCCGATAACCCATACGGAGAGGCGATGGTTCTCGGATCGGTTAAGGCTGCGAGCAGGATCGACGACGCCATCGTCGCTTCGGTCGTTCCCTGGTTGACCCCGAGATTGTTGAACGCCCTCGCCCTGATCACCGAGAAAAAGCCCGTCCTTCTAACCTCGGCCTCGGACATAGGCATCGAGATCCACTACAAAAAGGAGCAGATAGGGCCCGACAGACTCGCAAATGCGCTCTACGTGAAAAAACATGTGGGCGAAAGGTCCATCGTCGTCGACATCGGAACTGCCATCACCATCGATGCCGTTGAGGCCGACGGCAGCTTCTTGGGAGGGGTTATACTCCCCGGACCTCACACAGCCCTCCAGTGCCTTTCGGAAAAGGCGGCTCTCCTCAAAGAGATAGAGCTCGACAGGGAGGAAACTTACCTCGGCAATGACACGGCGAGCTGCCTCAGGATAGGCCTCCTCCGTGGCTTCGCCCATGCCATAGAAGGTCTCGTTAAGGGAATGATCGAAGAACTGAACTGGGAGAGCCCTCGCCTCCTGATTACGGGGGGCGACTCTTCCCTTCTTTCGACGTATCTTTCCGGTTTTAACTATGTTAAGGACCTGGGGCTTCTGGGCCTCAAAGCCGCCCTCGACACCATAAGGTCGGGGGAACACCAAGGAGGTCGATAGAAATGAGCTTCTCCAGAATACTTCTCTCGACGGATTTCTCCGAGTGCTCGAGGGAAGCGGCGAAGTTCGCCGGGATAATCGCAAAAAACTTCGATTCGGAGATATTTCTGGTCCACGTGCTGTCGGATTTCCGCTCGGAATACGCTTCCCTTCTCGAGGAAACCCTCCCCCTTCCCGAGCCCCTCGAAGAGGAAGAAAGGCGAGCTGTGGCAAACCTGAGGGAGGAAGCGGAAAGGCTGAGAGAAGAAGGCCTGAACGTCGAGGAGATAATGCTCTTCGGCACGCCTTACATTGAAATTCTCAAGTTCGCCGAAAAAAGGGAAGTCGACCTTCTTATCCTCGGCACCCGGGGTCTTTCGGGTTTAAAGGAGCTCCTCCTCGGCTCCACGGCCCTCAAGGTCGTGAGAAACTCCCACATCCCCGTCATTACCGTGAGAAAATGCACCGTAACAACTGGGATAAAAAAGGTTCTTTTCCCCACAGATCTCTCCGACTACTCGCTGGAAGCCCTGCCCCTGGCCCTCGAGTTCTGCCGAACGATGGGCGCCGAGATCACCCTTTTCCACGTCATAGAGATCAGGACCTACGATCCCGAGAAAGTCGGATATTTCCTGAGCGACAAATTCTTCGACGAAATCAGGCCCTTCATAGAGAAGCGAATGGGAACCTGCCCCGAGGACGTTCAGCACGAAAAGAAAGTGGTCAGGGCCATGGACACAACCGCAGCCATCATCGACGAGATACGGGACGATCGCTACGACCTCGTTGTAATGGCAACTCACGGCAGAACCGGCTTCAAACGGGCCCTCCTCGGAAGCGTCGCGGAAAAGGTGATAAGGTACTCCCCCGCTCCCGTTATGACCGTGAAACCCTCTGATTTCGCGAAAAAGGAGGACTGACGAAATGAGGGAGAGGGGACTCCTCATAGGCAGCGAGGAGATCAAAACGGGGAACCTGCTCGAGGTTAAGAATCCCTTCACCGGGAACGTCGTCGCTGCTTACCACCTCGCCGGCAGAGAGGAAGTTGAAAGGGCCATAGAACTGGCCGCAAAGAGCTTCGAGAAATACAGAAATCTGCCCCTTTACGAGAGAAAATCCATCCTCGAGAGGACAGCGGACCTCATTGAAAAGAGAATCGATGAGCTCGCCGGAATTATCACGGAAGAGGCCGGGAAGCCGATAAAATATTCTCTCGGCGAAGTCAAAAGGGCCGTCGTGACGTTTAAAACGGCCGCCGCCGAGACTTTACGTCTCGGCGGCGAGGTAATTCCCCTCGACGTCGAGCCACGGGCGAAGGGCAGAATGGGCATAGTGAAGCGCTTCCCCATAGGTCCGATCCTCGGCATCACCCCCTTCAACTTTCCCCTCAACCTGACGGCCCACAAGGCTGCGCCGGCCATAGCTTCAGGAAATACCGCCATATTGAAGCCCCCGCCCCAGGCACCGGGAGCCGTCTATGCGCTCAGAGACATCCTCGTCGAGGCGGGCCTGCCCGAGGATTACCTTTCGGTCGTCCTGGCCCCGAATGAGCTCGCCGAGAATATGGTCCGCGACGTCAGAATAAAGCTCCTGTCCTTTACCGGATCCGCCAGGGTCGGCTGGTACCTTAAGAGCGTTGCCGGAAGAAAAAGGGTCCTTCTGGAGCTCGGCGGCAATGCCGCCTGCATAGTCCACAACGACGCCGACCTGAGGAGGGCGGCGAAACTCATGGCCGCGGGAGGAATGGCCTTCGCAGGCCAGGTCTGCATTTCGGTCCAGAGGGTCCTCGTCCAGAAAAAGATTTACGATGACTTCAAAGATGCTCTGATCGCTGAGCTAAAGGAACTCAAAGTCGGCGATCCTGCTGACCCTGAGGTGGTTCTCGGTCCCATGATAAGCGAATCGGAGGCTCAGCGTGCCCTCAGCTGGATAGAGGAAGCCCTTGAGAAGGGTGGGAAGCTCCTCCTCGGCGGAAAGGGCGAGGGGCAGCTCATAGAGCCTACCCTCCTCGAAAACGTCCCCCTCGATTGCAGGGTATGGAGAGAGGAGGTTTTCGCCCCCGTCATCGTCCTCCGCCCCTACGGAGATTTCCAGGAGGCCATCGATCTGACCAACGACTCGGAATACGGCCTTCAGGCCGGGCTCTTCACTAAAAACTCCGAGCTCATCTACCGGGCATTTCACGAAATCGAGGTCGGCGGACTGGTGGTGAACGACGTCCCCACTTTCAGGGTGGATCCCATGCCTTACGGCGGCACCAAGGGCTCGGGAGCCGGCAGGGAGGGCCCGCGCTACGCCATCGAAGCGATGACCGAGCCGCGACTCCTGATATACACTCCCGAGACATGAGGGCAATAATAGCAATTCTCGCGGGCTACATCGTCGGCTCAATCCCCTTCTCCTTTATCATCGCCAGGTTTGTCGGAGGGGTGGACCTCAGGAAAACGGGCAGCCGAAACGTGGGCGGTTCCAACGCCATAAGGACCGTCGGCTTCGTTCCAGGTCTTACAGGCGGACTGCTTGACGTCTTCAAAGCTCCCCTCGTGCCTTTCCTCCTGAATCATCTCGGTTACCCTCTGGAACTCCAGTTCGCGGCAGGGCTGGCGGCCGTGATAGGGCACAACTGGCCCCTGTTTCTGGGGTTCAAAGGGGGCAGGGGCGTCGCCTGCAGCCTGGGCCTCTTGCTTTACTTTGCCCCACGGGAACTCATCTTCCTGCTCGTCATCATGGGGATCTCGATGCTCCTCAGGGAAGCTGCCCTGGGCGCCTTTCTGGGATACACGCTGATGATACCCTTCGCCATCCTGATCGGGGAGAGTCGCCCCACCATCGCGTTTCTGATCCTGCTCTACTTTATCCTGATGGTCCGGAGGGTCTCCTTCGTCTTCGAGGACAGAAAAAGAGGCCTGGATACCAAAAAGGCCATAATCAACAGAATACTTTACGACTCAGTGGAAAAGGTCAAACTGGAGCGCCCTCTCTGACTATTCACCCGATCCCTCGCTCAGCTCTGGGAAATTCTTGAGGGCCTCCTGATAATAGATGGAATCGGGAAATTTTTCCTCAAGGTCTTTGAAGGCATTCTTTGCCCCTTCGAAATCGCCGAGCTTACTGAGCCTGATATAGAGGATGGAATAGAGAATTTTGGGCGCCAGCCTGCCCGAGGGGTCCTCCTCGTACAGCTCCTCGAAAATCTTGAGCGCCTCTTCGGGCTTGTTGAGCTCGAAGAGATAGAGCTCCGCGAGCTGGATCCTGTTCTGCACGCTGGCCTCTTCCTCCATTCCGAGAAGGCTCTGGAGCGCCTGAGCCCGAAGGGAGGCCTTCTCCTTGAATTCTGACTGCCCGTACATCTTGCTGGCCTCGTCGAAGAGCTTCTGCGCCTCCTCCAGGCTGTCCTCCGATTCCAGGAGGACGGCGAGCCTGTACTTCGCTTCGATACCCTGAACGCCCGACTTGGTATCCTCGAAAATGCTCTTGTAGACCCCCTTCGCCTTGTCGATCTCTCCCTTTTTTTCGTATACCCTGGCCTTCTTCAGCTCGATTTTCATCGCTTCGGGGCTTTCGGGCGGCAGATCGATGGAGGAATAGGCATCGAGGGCCTCGTCATAAAGCTTCATCTCGAGGAGCAGATCCCCGAGGAGTTCCTGACCCTCTTTCTTCTCCATGGGTTTCAGGGACATCGAGAGGTACTCGTCGAGATAGTTCCTGGCGAGCTCGTATTCCTCCAGCTTCATGGCCGCTTTGGCTCCCAGATAAAGCATCCGCTTTTTGAAGGGCGATTTGGAATATAGCTTAAGAAAATCCTTGACGAGATCGAGGGCGCCTTCGTAATTGCCTCTCTCCACGAAGGACTGGGCCAGGTAATATTCTCCCTCCTCCTTCTCCTTCTTGTCGAGCTCCTTCATCAGGTCCTTCGCCCTGACGAGCTCGCCCGATTCGAGAAACACCCTGGCGAGCTCGAGTTTCGCGCGTTTCGCGTACTTCGATTCTGGATAATACCTGAGGATCTCCTCGAACTTCCTCCTGGCCTTCTCCAGCTCGCCGAGACGCAGATAGGAGACGCCCATTATAAAAATGGCGTCGTCCACGTAACGGGAACGAGGGTAGAGCTCTATCACTTTGGCACACTTCTCGATGGCTTTGTTGTACTGAATCCTCATAGGCCCCGTGACCTGTTCGTTTTTCCTGTATTCCCTTTCGGCCTCATAGAAATAAGTCTTGGCGTTATAAAACGTGTTCAGATAGGCACAGCCGGCGAGAAAAAGGGCGAAAAACGCCGCCGCTGTCCCGTAAAGCCTTAACTTCATCCTATCACCTTCTTCAATTCCTCATTGAGGAGAGGTATCACTTTAAAGAGGTCCTCGACGATGCCGTAATCGGCGATCCTGAATATGGGCGCTTCGGGATCCCGATTGACGGCCACGATGGCCTTCGAATTTCTCATGCCCACGATGTGCTGAAGGGCACCGGAGATTCCGAAGGCGAAGTAAAGTTCAGGGGACACGACCTTGCCGGTCTGTCCCACCTGATGGGAATGGTCAATCCATCCCGAATCGACGGCCGACCTGGAGGCTCCCACTGCAGCCCTGAGGTCGCCCTTTTCGTTGACGAGGTCGGCGAGCTCCTGAAGGAGCCTGAACCCCTCGGGCCCTCCCATCCCCCTTCCTCCCGAGAAGATAACATCGGCCTCCTGGATCTCCACGCCGCCCTTCTCCTTCCCGGCAAGGCCCAGGTTCTCCACCTGAGACGTTCCTTTAACCTCTATTTCGACCTCGACCAGGGGGGACCGCTTCTCCGACGCCTGGGGTACCTCGAAGGTCCTGGGCATCACCGAGGCTATAAGGGGTTTTGCGCTCAATTTAAAGTGACCCAGGGCCTTTCCTCCGTAGAGAAACTTCGTGTAATTCAGATG
>JAGGUL010000116.1 GCA_021158525.1 Candidatus Hydrothermota bacterium
CGGCGTTCGCCCCTGAATTGGAGGCGATGAGAACCCCTTCGGGAATTTCTCCGATGGGTATGTGATTGACCCCGGCCGTGAGGGTCTGAATGAATCTCAGAGATCTCAGCCTGCGAAGCAGGTCTTTCCCGACAACCCCTTTCCACTGAAACAGGACAAGGACCTTTACATCTTCCACCCCATCCTCGATATCCTCGAGGAAGAACACCTCTGCGATGTCGGACAGCAATTCTCCCGCGATCTTCTCTATATTTTCCTTTTTCTTAAGGGCTATGAAGACTTTTCTCAAAAATCCTCCAGGTATTATTCCTTTGGTTTCCCCTTTTCCTCTGCCTTCTCTGGAGAAAGCGGCACGGATTTCAATTGGGATTCCTTCTCCCCTTCTTCTTTCACTTTCTTTTCGTTCCCCGTGAATCTCTTGAGCACAACGGCCTTTTTTCTGATGCCCTTGATCTTTCTCTTGCCAGGCAAAGGCTGGGGCAAAACCCTTGTCGAGTCCTCTTTCAATGCCTCTTCGAGAGGTTTTACCGGAGCCGATGCGTCTGGTTTCTCTGCCTTCAGGCTATCGAGGACGACGGTGTCGGGCTTGACGCTGTCCACTTTGAGGTGCACGCCGTCCTCTCCTCCCTCCGGAGTCCCTGCCAGAAGTGCCATCAAGATAAAAATCGTCATACTCTCACCTCCCTTTATATTTTAAATTATCCGTTCTCCTGAGAGCAATCCAGGACTTGGAAGCATCGGACATTTTCCCCACAACGTATTTAAAATCTCTATAAGAAGACCTATCAAAAAGACCTGGCAATCTCTCGGCGCTGTCCTCAAAGAATATCTTCCCGCCCTTCGCCCTCACCACAACAGAGTACCTCTGGAGTGGCGATTCGTAGTTCGCCGATTTCGGAAAGTACTTAACTTCGTACCCCTCCGGAATCTCTATCTCGTAGCGATGGGACACCGATCCCCCCTCCTCAACGTAAATGGGAAACCTCCTTTTTTCCAGCGCCACTTCCTTAGCGCTGTAGTTCAGGCCGGGCAACCTGAAGAAAATGTAATCGCCGAGTTCCCTGTAAAAATCTCCGAGGGAAAACTCGGCCTCCAGCACGACAGGTTCTGAAAGGTCGTCGAGATTCAAAAGCCTGAAATTCTGAAGCTCCGAAGAAGGGAAAAGTTTGCCTATCCTCTCCTCCACTCTCTTTTTTCTCTCTTCCGGCGAAAGGACCCTGAGCCCTCTCAGCTCAAGGGCCTGCCTGCCCTTAGCTTCCTCCCGGAGCTCGACCTTCGCGCCTCCGTCTGAGTCGAAACGTACCTTGAGGTAAAAAGAATCCTCGGCCTTCCTTCCTCCCAGAAAGGGGATCCTCACAAGCTCTCCTCTGAGAGATAGCCCTTTCACCCCCTGAAAACGGGGATCGACATATCCCATGTCGGCATCTGCCTCGGCGGGATAGAGATAAAGGCTGTCCCCAAGAAGCACAAGGGCAGTTTTGAACTGTGAGAGAGACGGCACTTCCTCGATGAGCCCGCCCCGAGACCTATCGGGCACAAGCACAAAATCTGCGTGATACCCAAGCTTTTTAAGCACACAGTAGAGCAGGAATGACTTGTCGAGAGGAGTCCCAAAGCTGTTCTCCAGAACGGCCTCGGGCGAAAAGGGAACGATGCTGAACCTGTCGGCGGTGAGGGGCACCGTCTTTATGTTCCTTGCGACCCAGGTGTAGACATCGATAAGGAGGGAATCGCGATCGGCGATACCTTTAAATCTATCGATAAATTCGGAAGGAACATCGCTGCTGTCAGCGACGAGGTTCCTATACCGTCTCATGATTCCCTCGAAGCTGTCGGGCATCCCGACGGTCAGACGGGGCAACAGATAGGCCGGCGGAGGCATCAGGGGCTCCCTGCTGAATCCTCTGTGGTCGGTCACGATCCACCTATAGAGGATGCTATTGCCCCTGAGCGTCGAATCCGGGCCCTCGAGCCCTTCCTCCCTGTGGAGAATTCTGAAACCTGCGGGGATTTCAACCTCCACCACATCCCGAATAAATGGCTCCCTATCGCCCAGGGAGAGATCGAAGTAAAGCGGCCTATCGGGAGTAACCCTCTCCCTTCTGATCGTGTAGCTGTAATCGAGAATGCTGCCGATCTCAGCACCCGGAATGGCGAATTTCCTCCTCCGTGCCTTATCATAGAGGGCAGGTCTGGAGATAACCGAAACGTCCTCAATGGCATTATCCCTTATGGAGACCACCCTGCTGTCGGGGAGAACAGCCCGGGCGAAATCCAGCGACACCTTTTCCCTTTCGGGGAAAAACAGAAAAGAACGGTTGGCAAAATCCTTGCCCCTCTCTCCGGTTATCCTGACTATCCTCTTCAGTTTGAAAACGATCGAAGTGTCCCTTCCGATCACGATCCTGCGTAACCTGTGAAGGTTGACATAACCGGCCCCCTGAAAATCCGACAGATCTCCGGAAAGAGCCCACAAAAGAAGGCTATCGGTGATGTCCCCGGCGCTCTTCCACTCATCGCCCTCTCTCTTTTTCTTGAAATCTATGCTCGCAACGTCCTCCAGGGGAAAGCTCATCGTGGAATCGCCGACGGCGAAGAACACACTGTCATCGCCTATCTTCAAGAGCTTTCCGAGGTATTCCTTTCCATCGGTGAGATAGATCCTATCGCCAGAAAGGGAAATAAGGGCCCAGAAAACAAAGATCGCCTTCATATCAACGAACCTCCCTGAAAACCAGCGGCCTTTTCACTGATTTCTGGATGCCACGGCAAAAGGCCCTGTATAAATCATAATCGCCCACTTCGATCCTCGCATCGGGCCTGAAAAAGACATCTCGATAAAACACCTCTCCCGGCTTCGTTTCTGCACTCAGCTTGAAGTAATCCCCCTTGAATTTCAAAATTGTGTCGCCGGGAACGTATTCGAGCTTAAATCTCTCGGGAAACTTGAGCAGGTATTCGTCCACGATCATTGCCGAGGTCCCATAAAATATGTCGTACTTCCTCGTCTTCAGCGAGACCTCGCGAAACCTGTATCTATCCTCTATCTCAGGCAGCCGCAGAAGGAGAAGATCTCCGGCCCTTTCCATGTAATTCCTGATCCTGTATTCGAGTTCGATACTGAACGGCTTTGATATGTCGTGAAGATAGTTGAGCTTATAGGAAATAAGCTCAACATCCGGCGCTATCTCGCCGAGCATCTCCCTGAACCTGTCGCCGATCTCGCTTTCCTTGACATGTTCCCAGTACCACCGAACGCCATCCTCCCAGTCTCCCCTGTAAGAAGACCTGTATCTCACATGGAGGTTCCCCGAGCGGTCAAGTTCCATGACATAGCAATAACTCCTGAGGTTAGAAGGAGGAGGGGGAACGGGTATCTTTTCGATCTCCCTCTTGAGGGCGTTCACAGCCCAGCAACCATGGTCTGCGCTCCAGAAGGAAGGGTATCGCGATGTAGTGCCCGTGGCATCGAGAAAGAGGTTCGTGCCGTCTTTCTTGAAGATCTCCGTTATACAGTGATTTCCCTGAAAACCGGGGATCTCCGGAATTAGCTCCCCCGAGTCGTTGGTCTCTATGTAAACGGGATAGGCCTCTATGCCCACAGCCCTGAGAAGAGTAGAAAACAGGATGGATTTATCGGTACAATCACCATACCCGTTCTTGAGGGTCTCCCAGGCTGGATGCCCCGATACGCCCGACGCTGCAGCTCCCTTTATGGAGATGTACCTTATGTTCCTCTGAACCCAGTGATATATCCTGGCTATCGAGTCATCCTCACTCTCGGCTCCGCTAACAAGGCTGTCGGCCAGCGCCTTTATCTCAGGCGTCACCTCCATCCTCTCCCTCTGAAAAGCGGCATACCAGTCGAAGATGTAATCCCAGTTTTCCTGGTTGGAAGCGTGAAGCGAGGGCACCACCGTGGAAACGGGCGGCATGAGCGGTTCTTCGACAACCTGGGGCACGCTGTCGGGGTGGAAGAAGTAACGATTGATCTCAACGCCCTCATCCACGGCGTGCCTGATTTTGCCGTCGGGATCATGTTTGATGACATATTTGAGCTTCTGTTCGGCGGGAATGACAATGGTTATCTCGGAATGAAGCACCGGGTCTTCCCCGCCGAAGTACCATTCGGGATCAAATACCTTCCTGTCCCACGGGTTAAAAACATAATCTTCATAGATGTATTCGATCACATCGCCGGGCGCCACCTCTGGAAGGGTGAAGGAAAGGTGCTTTTCTCTGCCGAAGAACACGCTTCCCGAGGAAGCCTTGGTTATCTTTATCTCTTCGGGATGAAGGTTTATAACCCTGCCGTCGGGCTTTATGGTGCGGGCGAGAAGCACTTTCACCTTCTCCAGGTCCTCCTCAAAGGGAATGAGAACGGTGGCGGCATTCAGCTTCTCCGGCTTCACTATGAGCCCCTGAAAATGATACCTGTATGTCCTTGTGCCGTCTTCTCTCAGTTCCTGAACTCCCTTATCCAGGAGGCAGACGAGCGATGCGTCGGGGAACAACCTCCTGGCCTCCTCTGCTCTGTCCAGCACCTTCCTTATCTCGCCTTTAACAGTCCTCTTCTCGGGAGCAGCCCCTCTCTTTTTCTCGAAGATCACCCTTTTCACGAGGCCGGAAGGGAAAACAGTGTCATCGAGAACATACATCTTCCCGTCGAAGAGCAACCTCTCCGTACGGAATTCCTCCCCATCGTAAAGGTAGACTTTATGTGAAAGGGCAACGGATGTCAGCGCCAGAAACAGAAATAAGAATCTCCTCATCCTCTTATTATTTCACTGGGATTGAAGACGGTCAACCCTACAGGCTGACTTGACATGAGGGTAACCTTTCTTTAGATTTTAGCCACAAAGGGGGTCAGAGTATGCAGTATTCAGTGGTCGTATTCATCGTCCTCATAGTTCTCTGGTCTATGATCCGCATACTAAGGGAATACGAGAGGGGCGTGGTATTTCGGCTCGGCAGAATCATCGGCGTCAAGGGGCCGGGACTCGTAATACTTCTGCCTTTCATCGACAAGATGGTAAAGGTTTCCCTGAGGATCATAACCATGGACGTTCCGCCTCAGGACGTCATCACAAAGGACAACGTGTCGGTCAAGGTCAATGCCGTGGTCTATTTCAGAGTGATGGATCCGGCAAAGGCCGTCATAGAGGTAGAAGATTACCTCTACGCCACCTCCCAGATTGCACAGACCACACTGAGATCGGTCCTGGGTGAGGTGGAACTCGACGACCTTTTGTCCCAGAGGGAACAGCTCAACCACAGACTTCAGCAGATCATCGACCTTCAGACCGATCCATGGGGGATCAAGGTATCGGCCGTGGAGATCAAACACGTCGACCTGCCGACAGAGATGCAAAGAGCAATGGCGCGCCAGGCTGAGGCCGAGAGGGAGAGGAGAGCGAAGATCATCAATGCCGAGGGAGAATACCAGGCAGCGCAGAGGCTGTCGGAGGCTGCCGAGATCCTCGCGACGAACCCCATCACGATTCAGCTTCGCTTTCTCCAGACTCTCTCGGAGATCTCCGCAGAAAACGCTTCCACCATAGTCTTTCCCGTCCCAATCGAGCTCTTCAAACCCTTCTCCTCGGGGAGATGATGTCCTTTGTTCTCAAAAGTTCTGTCAGCAGCAGTGCTGGGGGTGGACGGATACCTTGTGGAGGTGGAGGTTGATCTCGGATATGGGCTCCCCGCCTTTTCGATAGTAGGACTTCCGGAGACTGCGGTCAGGGAATCGAGAGAAAGGGTTCTCTCGGCCCTCAAGAACTCCGGCTTCGAAATCCCCGCGAAAAAGATCACGGTGAACCTCGCTCCTGCCGACATCAGAAAGGAAGGCACCTCCTTTGACCTGCCGATCGCCGTGGGCATACTCAAAGCCCTCGAGGCGATCAATGACGCCGCCACCGATAAAGTGCTTTTCATAGGAGAGCTCTCCCTCGACGGCAGGCTGAAGGGCGTTAAAGGAGTTTTGCCTATGGTGATGCCATTGAGGCACAGGGGAATAGAACGGGTCGTCCTGCCGAAGGACAATTCTACCGAGGCCTCCCTGGTCGATGGGCTACAGGTTTTCGGCCTCAGGAGCCTGAAAGAGACCGTTGAATTTCTCAACGGTTATCTCGAGATCGAACCGGTCAGGAGCGACCTCCAGGAGATATTCAGGATGCACTCCGAATATCCAGTGGACTTCGCAGAGGTCAAAGGACAGGAGGGTGTCAAGAGGGCCGTCGAGGTCGCCGCCGCTGGTTCTCATAACCTCCTGATGATCGGCTCTCCCGGCTCCGGCAAAACGATGATAGCAAGGAGAATCCCGACCATTCTCCCGCCCATGACCCTGGATGAAGCCCTGGAGACCACGAAGATCCACTCTGTGGCTGGCATTCTGCCCCAGAAGGGAGCTTTCGTTGCGACAAGACCTTTCAGAGCACCTCACCACACGATATCGAGCGTTGGGCTTATCGGGGGCGGCACGAACCCACGCCCTGGAGAGGTCAGCCTTGCCCACAACGGCGTCCTTTTCCTGGACGAGCTGCCCGAATTCTCAAGGAGCACCCTGGAAGTGCTGAGACAGCCCCTGGAGGACGGCGTGGTCTCCATCGCCAGGGCGAAATTGACCGTCTCTTATCCCGCGAGGTTTATGCTGGTCGCGGCGATGAATCCCTGTCCATGTGGTTATCTCACAGACCCTTATCACGAATGCACTTGCACTTTGTCGGCAATTCAGCGATATCATTCAAAGATATCGGGGCCGCTTGTGGACAGAATCGACATCCACGTGGAAGTGGCTCCCGTTCGTTACGAGGACCTGAAAAAATGGGAACGCGGAGAGAGTTCAAAAGCCATAAGGGAAAGGGTTGTAAAAGCGAGAGAGATACAGCTACGTAGATTTAAGGGACGGAAAGGCGTATACTTTAACGCTCACATGGGACCTGCTGAGCTCAGGGAATATTGCAGGATAGATGAGGCTTCCGATATGCTCCTGGAGGAGGCAATAAAGAGGCTCGGGCTTTCTGCCCGTGCTTATCACAGGATTCTGAAGGTGGCCAGAACCATAGCCGATCTGGATGGAGACGAAAAAATAAGAGCACACCACATATCCGAGGCGATCCAATACAGGGCTCTCGACAGGAGTTCCTGGTTCACAGGCATAACTCATCCGGGACATTGAAGGTAAAAGAGGTCAAAAGAACCTTTTTCTTCAGAGATTTCAAACCCCTTGCCTGGGTCACGGCCTTCATTTTCCTGGTTATGGCCTTTCTGCCGACGAGCGATTCCATACCAGGGAAGGCGACCGACAAGATCCTCCATGGAGCCGGGTTTTACCTCTTGGTCTTGTTTTTCTCCGAGGGATACGGATGGAGGAAAAAGTGGATATTCTTTCTGTTCGCGGCGGGCTGGGGGCTGCTGATGGAGGGCATTCAGGCTGCGATTCCATGGAGGGATGCCTCCCTCTCCGACCTGGCCATGAATGCTTTCGGGGCCTTTCTCGCTCTCCTGACTCCCCGGTCCATTTTTGACATCCTGGTCAGGCTGGCTGCGAGCCTGTTCTACGTCGGGAAAATACCCCTCGCCCCGGCGACCTTTGCCAGTGCCGTTACGCTGATCCTCTATTACATCTCTCCCTTCGAAAGCTCCTTTCTGATCCTCGTACTGCCGTTCCTTTATATCGCGGGAATATGGATCTCGAGTTATTGCGAGGACATATGGGGTCCTGACGCTCACGCCATCGTGGTAGACGAGGTGGTCGGAGTCCTGGTCACGGTGCTCTTTCACGGGAAAAACCCGTTTGTCCTGGGATTGGGATTTCTGTTTTTCCGTTTCTTCGACATAAGAAAACCTTTTTATATACGATATGCGGAAAAACTGCCGGCCGGGTTCGGGGTCATGACCGACGACCTCTTTGCCGGAATTCTGGGCAATATAGCCCTGACCCTGGTTCTGGTAGTTGACAAACTGTTCTTTTAAGGGTTATTTTTAGACAAAGAGAGGAGGATCTGCAATGGAGATCAAACTCATAACCAGAGACATAGAGGCAACCGATGGGTTGAGAGAATACATAGAGAAGAGACTTTCGGGGCTGGACAAGTATTCCAGCCACATTATTGATGCCGAGCTTATCCTCGACGAGCAGAGAGGAAGATTTCTCGGCGAACTTGTCGTGAAAGTGAAGGGATCCACCCTCACGGCGAAAAGCCAGGCAAAGGATCCTTTCAGCGCCATAGACGAGCTGAAGGATAAAATGAAGTCCCAGCTCGTAAAATATGAGGACAAGCTAAAATATCACAGAGCCTGATGCAGAGCATAAAGGTCAGCCTTCTCCTCAGGGAAAAAAGTGAGGAGTGGGGCCTTGAGCTTCTCGCCGGAAAAGAAGGACTGAACAGAGAAATAATAAGCCGGGAGGTTTACATACCCGGCCTCCTCTTTGCCGGTTACGAGTCTGGTTTTCCCGAGGAGAGAATTCAGATACTCGGCGAAAGCGAGCTTTCTTTCCTTCAGAGCCTGTCACGCACTAGAAGGCTCGAGGTGCTCGAAAAATTCTGCAAGTTTCATATACCCTGTGTCTTCATCACGGGAGCACAGTCCCCCCTTCCGGAATTGGCTCAGGTCTGCGACCGACACGGCATCCCTCTCCTTTCGACGAGGGAGAGGATCAGCTCCTTCATAGGGCTGATCTTCGACTATCTGTCCTTTAAACTGGCCCCATCCCTGATCCTTCACGGCACACTTATCGATGTCTTCGGAGTGGGCATACTTCTTACCGGAAGGAGCGGCATCGGAAAGTCCGAGTGCGCCCTGGACCTCATATCGCGCGGTCACACCTTCGTCGCCGACGATCTCGTCAAGCTGATTAGATACCCCGAAAACCTGCTCACCGGGACTCAGGCCACTGAAGATGAAAGCCTCAAGTATTTCCTGGAACTCAGAGGGGTTGGCATAATCGACATATACTCGATTTTCGGGATCAGGGCCATAAGGGATACGAAGAGGGTGGAGATCCACGTGGAGCTCCTCGACTGGAAACCCGACATGGATTACGAGAGGCTCGGATTGAAAACGATCTACTCTGAGTTCCTCGGAGTCAAGATCCCCCGGATAAAGCTGCCCCAGAAGGCGGGCAAGAACACGGCGATGGTCCTCGAAGTCATCGCTCTGAACTATCACCTCATGGAAAAGGGATATCACCCCGCCGCTTATTTCGAGAAGAACCTGATCGAAAAACTCAGGGAAGAGTGATGGACGGCGCTTCTAGGATAAAGCAGCTTCCGGACGAGGTGGTAAGCCGAATCGCGGCCGGCGAGGTCGTCGAAAATCCAGCCTCTGTCCTGAGAGAACTCCTCGAGAACTCCATAGATGCCGGCGCCACGAGAATAGATATCGTCGTGGAGGAAGGCGGCAAAAAACTCATAAAGGTCCAGGACGACGGTCAGGGGATGAACGCCCGAGAGATCGAGCTCGCCGTGAAGAGGTTCACGACGAGCAAGATAAGCTCCGTGGACGACCTGGAATCTATCGGCACCCTCGGGTTCAGAGGAGAGGCCCTGTATGCCATAGGATCTGTCTCAAGGCTGACCATAAGGTCGAAAAGCGCCGATGAGGACACAGGCTATGAGGGCTATTTCGAGGAGGCGGAGCTGGTAGAGCTCAAACCGGCTCCTATCGCAGCAGGGACCACGGTAACGGTCAGGGATCTCTTTTTCAACTTCCCTGTGCGGCGAAAATTTCTCGGGGCTGATTACGCGGAATCCCGAAGAATAATTGAGGTCGTGACGGATTACGCCCTCGCACACCCGAAGATCTCCTTCAGCCTCCGAATCGACGCAAAAGATATAATGAACCTGGGGCCAGCCCAGTCCCCTATCGAAAGAATAAGGCAGATCTACGGCGACGATTTTATCGAGGAGACCATAGAGCTCACCGCTAAATTCGGCGAAAGACTTATGATTTACGGCATCCTGTCAAGACCGGACAGGGTCAAAAAATCCCCCCTGACCCAGATGCTTTTCGTGAACGGAAGGAGAATAAAGGACAACAGGCTTCGGGCCGCCATCTATCAGGCCTACGAACAGGGAAAAATGCATCCCCAGTATATCCTGTTCGTCGAGGTCGATCCCCGTTTTGTCGATTTCAACATCCACCCGCAGAAAAAAGAGGTCAAATTTCACAGGACTCTCAGAATGTATGAGAAACTCATGAAATCGGTGAGGGAAACGCTGAACCGCTCCAGGACCATTTATTCTCACCTCGGGGAGATGCCGACCATGAGGGTAGTTGAGGCACCATCACCCCCCGCTGAAGAAACAGGCGGGAGACAGATGGAAATCGGAGAAATGCAACCCACTTTGAGACCTCAAGAGAAGAGAGAGGAGATAAGAGACGAAAGCACCTACATCCCCGAAAAAATATGGCAGATCCACGATTCCTATATCATCGCTCAGGTGAGGAGCGGCTTCATCATCGTCGATCAGCACGCTGCCCATGAACGCATCCTCTATGAAAAGCTCCGAAAACGAAAATACAACACACAGAATTTCCTCTTTCCCATCGTTTTGAACCTGACCCCCAAAGAATTCGCCGTCTTCCAGGACATATCGGGAATTTTGGAAGGTTACGGGTTCAGGATAAAGATCCTCTCGGGCAGGACTGTGGTGATAGAGGGAGCAGCCGATATCTTCAAGAACCCCACCAAAGAGATATTCCTCGAGATCATAGATGAGCTTCATGAGGTAAAGAGCCTCCCCGACAGACACCTCGAGCTTCTCAAAACCCTGGCCTGTAAGGCTGCCATCAAAGCCGGCGACAAGCTGAGCGGAGAGGAGATGAACGCCCTTCTGGATCAGCTCTTTTCCTGCGAGAACCCCTTCTTCTGTCCACACGGCAGGCCCACGGTGATAAAGATATCGCTCGATGAACTGGAGAGAAAATTCGCCAGGAACCTCTGAATGCAGAAGGTATTGGCAATAATCGGCCCCACGGCTTCCGGGAAAACCTCCATTGCCGCACGCATTCTGGAAAACCGCGGAAACGTCGTGTTGATTTCCTGCGATTCCCGAAAAGTATATCGACACATGGATATCGGCACTGCCAAACCGCCTCCAGAACTGAGGGAGCATTATCGCCTCGTCGACATAAGGGATCCGTCGGAGACATACTCGGCCCAGGATTTCGCTCGCGACGCCGAAAGGGAGATCAAAACTGCCCTGAGATCCGGCCTGTTCCCCGTGGTGGTCGGAGGAACCACGCTTTACTACAAAGCCCTTTTTGAGGGCTTCTTCAGCGCCCCACCGGTGGACCTTTCTCTACGCAGAAAGCTTCTGGAAAGAATGGAAAGGGAAGGCATCGAAAAGCTATACGAGGAGCTCCAGGAGGTGGACCCCGTTACCGCCGGAAAGGTCCACAAAAGGGACTGGATTCGGATCACCAGGGCCCTCGAGGTCTACCATCAGACGGGAAAGCCCATAAGCGTTTTGAGAAAAGAAGCAAAAATCATTCCGGCTTTTGAGCCCCTTTACCTGGGGGTTCTCCGGGACCGCAAAGATCTCTACAGGAGGATCGAGGAGCGAGTGGACAGGATGATAGAAGCCGGGCTCGTAGAGGAAACGAAGTGGCTTCTGGAGCAGGGATATTCTCCCGACCTGCCGGCCTTAAACACCATTGGTTACAGGGAAATAATAGAATACCTCCAAGGGAAGATAGAACTTGGGGAAGCCGTCCGTCTGATAAAAAAGAGAACCAAGATCTTTTCCAGGAAACAGCTTTACTTCATGAGAAACCTGAAGCCACAACCTCAGTGGCTACCCCCCGATGAAGTTCTGAAAAGGGCCCTCGCCTTCCTCTCCTCTACCTGACGAGCAGTTTCACGACCTTATCCCCGCCCGCCAAGAAATAGACTCCCGTCGATATGTCGGGCGGAAGGACCACAGAACCCGTCCTCGTGAGGGAGGCGGGATATTGGACGATCAACCTTCCGCTCAGGTCGTAGAGGGAGAGCTTAAGCCCTCTGTAAGCCGGGGGCACTTTGAAGGGACTTCCCGGCCTCAGGACATTGAACGCAAGCCCGCTCATCACCGGGAGGAGAGGAGGCTCTTCCATAACGGCGAGGACGGGATTCCTGTCGTAATAAATCCCATCGGAAGAAGCATAAAAATATAGCGAATAGCCCATGGTATCGGAAGGTGTGAAAACGGCCCTCGGGGCAAGTCCGGGGGAATAAACTGGCGGATACTCGTTTATAAACTGGGGGTCTGTCCAATTGAGGGGCTCGATGGAGGAAACGCTCCTGTACTTTGCTCCGCTGTTCACCCCGAGAGACACATAGGCCACCTCCACCGTGTCCATCAGGGCGAATCTCTTCCGCACAAAGCCTGGATAATCCTCGACGCCCCACGCGTTTTCCGAAAGCATACCGCTCCCGATGACGCCGCTTGTGTCGCAGACAGAAAAACATACGCTGAGATTTCCAGGCATCTGCTCGACGTGGTTGTAGACGATCCAGATCGTCGGGTTTGACATATCTCCCGATACAGCTGTATGAGGGTTCCAGTCCATGGAATCGTTTTCGGTCACTCTCCTCGTGTAGCCCCACCAGCTCCCAGGCTCACCAAGGCTGTCGTTTCCATAGAGGAGAATCTCCATTCTCTCGTCCATGGTATCTCCCCAGCAGGTTGCCCAGGTCACAAAGATGTGCTCAGGAGGATAAAAAGCGATGTCAACTCCGACGCCCGGCTTCCAGAAGTTCCTCTTAAGATTCATGAACTCCCAGGTAATCCCGTGATCAAAGGAACGGGCAAAGTTCAGCGAATCGACAAAAGGGTTCTGGCCCGTGAGCCAGGCAACGTAAAGCCCGTAATTGGTTCTCGTGTCCCTCGTCACCGAGAAGCTCCTGGCCTCCACATGAGGGGCAATGGGAAAAACCTGCTCCTCCCCGGTGAGGGAAAGGGGCATCCTGAAAACCCTCAGGGTATCGTCTTCACCGACATAAAACACAAAGAGGAAGTTGCTGTCGCCCATAGCGGCTATAACCCTCAAAAACTGAGGGGTGAAACCCAGGTAGACCGAACGGGCCTCTTCAAAAGTCGCCCCGCTGTTTTCGGATACCAACAGGTGAAGCGTATCAGAGCCAGCTATAGCAACGAAAACCCGGCCGTCGCTCGCCACATCGACGTCAAAAGCCTCAGGCGTTCCATCGTAAAGCAGATAATCTGTCCCCCAGAAAGGACTTGAAGAAAGCACACCCACGAAAACCAGCAAGGCCAAAATCCGCCCCGCGAAACCCATAACGCCACCTCCTTTTGGATATAGATTATTTATACAACTTCGCGGGTGACATTTCAACTTCCCCGGTCTCCTGCTGTATTCGACGTTCGAAACTGGAAATAAAAGGGAACAATTGATATAATCAAAAAGCACAAATAGGAGGTGATAAATGGCTGTAAATGAGAGTGATCGAATTCTGAACAGAGCGAGGGAGATCGCCGGGAATACTGCTGGCTGGCTTAAATTCCTCGGCATCGTCAACATCGTCATGGGGGGCCTGACTGCCATAACGATCGTCGGCATTATTGTGGCCTGGCTTCCCATATGGATCGGTGTTCTTCTCTTCCAGGCAGGATCGAGAGCCTCTGAGCTCGGCTATTCTGGAAACCCCGAAAAACTCATCGAGATGCTGGATAAGCTCAAGACCTACTTCGTCATCCAGGGAATCCTGCTCCTTATAACCATAGGTTCCTGGATAATTATCCTCTTCGCGGGGCTTTTCCGGTTTCCACACATGCTTATGAGGTAGCTTCTCGCGGGGGATGACCATCTTCGATGGTCATCCCCCGCTTTTTGTAAGGTCGGAACGGCCTGGAACCCTCCCCGGGCCGGAGAGAAGGAGTAAGCGGTCTCAACCGAACAGGTGATTCCGAAAATAAAGCAGCCTTAAAGTAAGCATCCTGCGCCTGGGGCATTCAGCCCCACAAAGTTTCCCTTCACTCCCCTGCCCTTTCCGGCGAATTCATCGGGAACAGCTTCCCTTTCGATCCCGTGAGCTGTCGGCTCTCATTTCCCGGAGTCAGAGGTCGAATCGCCCGTGAGCCCGACATTCACACGCTGTTTACAGGTGCACCCTGCAGTTCCTTCCGCGACCATTCACACGGAAAAAGACAGCATGGAGCCTTCCAAACAGCTGTCGAAAAACATGTCCTTCGAATGCCGAAATAAGATTCCTGTTTTAGCGGTTTTCTCCGCGTCGGAGTTCTCGAAAGCTGCAGAGGCCTGCGCCTGCACCTCAGAGCATCGGTCCCGGTTTCCAAAGGCCTCCCGGGCATCGTTTCTTTTCAACGCGCGCCTTCTCCGTTATAATAAAAAATGAACCGCAATTGACACGACTCTTGACTTTTCGGCCGGATTTTGTTTAAATTATGACTATATTTTGATAGATGAATATGCACGAATTTTGTTAAAGACAAAATTCGCGCCGTGAAACCTTAACGAAAGGAGGTTTCGGATGCAAGTTCTTTCCTCTCCTCTCTTTTTGCCCCCCTATCACGTTCAGCAGCCTCTTGAAGCTCCATCGCCCGGTGTGAAAATGATAAACAGGGGAGGTGCCCCATGAAGGGCTCCGTTTTGATAGTGGGTGGCGGGATAGCCGGAACTCAGGCTGCCCTCGACCTCGCCGATTTCGGCCTAAAGGTCTACCTCCTCGAAAAGGATTACGCCATAGGCGGGACAATGGCCAAACTGGACAAGACCTTCCCGACAAATGATTGTTCTATGTGCATACTCTCACCGAAACTGGTGGAAGCCGGGAGGCACAGGAACATCGAGCTCATCACAAATGCAGAGATCATAGGCTTCGAGGGGAAACCGGGCGACTACAGGGTCAAAATAAAGGAAAAACCGAGATTCGTGGATCTGGAGAAGTGTAAAGGATGCGGTGACTGCGCCGTCGTCTGCACGGTGGACCTTCCCAACCACTACGAAGAAGGGCTGTCGAAGAGAAAAGCGATTTTCCGGCTTTATGATCAGGCAGTTCCCTCTGCTTTCGCCGTTACCAAACTGGGGGTCTCGCCCTGCAGGGCGGCATGTCCGATCCACGTGAATGCCCACGGATATGTGGCCCTCATCGCCAACCGAAAGTTCGACGAGGCGCTCAAACTCGTCAGGGAGAGGAACCCATTCCCGCTCATCACGGGCAGGATCTGCACTCATCCCTGTGAGGATGCATGCACGCGCGGCAAGGTGGACGAACCGATTGCCATAGACCTCCTCAAGAGATTCGTGGCCGACCGCGAATACGAAAATCTGGGAGAAATACCTGCCCCCGAAACTCCCCCCGACAACGGGAAAAAAGTGGCGATCGTCGGAGCCGGCCCAGCGGGATTGCTCTGTGCCTATGACCTCCGACTCAAAGGTTATGAGGTCCACGTTTACGACGCCCTGGATAAACCCGGCGGAATGCTTTACGTCGGGATTCCCCCGTACAGGCTTCCGCGGGAAATCCTCTTCGAGGAGCTCTCGGTCGTGGAGAAAATGGGAGCACACTTCCATTTCAACACAAGGATCGGAACCGACATTCCCTTCAAAAAGCTTGTGGATGACTTCGACGCCGTCTTCGTGGCAGTTGGGGCACACCGATCCAAAAAGCTTAGGGTCGAGGGAGAAGACCTCCCGGGAGTGTTCGGCGCAACGGAATTCCTGAGGGAGATAAACCTGGGAAGGAAAGTGGAGATCGGTCAGAAGGTCGTCGTTATCGGCGGCGGAAATGCGGCCATGGACGCAGCCAGAACCCTGAAAAGGCTCGGCAAGGACGTGATCATAGCTTACAGGAGAACGGAAAAGGAGATGCCCGCGAACAGAGAAGAAATAGAAGAGGCGAAGGAAGAAGGCATCCAGTTCATGTTGCTCGTTACGCCCAAAAGGATTCTCGGAAAGGACAGGGTTGAGAAAATCGAGCTCATCCGGATGAAACTCGGTGAGCCCGACGAATCGGGGAGGAGAAGGCCCATCCCTATAGAGGGAAGCGAATTCACCATCGACGCCGACGCTGTGGTCCTGGCCATAAGCCAGGAACCCGAAATTGAGGGCTTCGAAGAATTAGAAAAGAATCGATGGAACACATTCGATGTCGATCCCGAGACACTCCAGACCAATGTAGAGAAAGTCTTTGCGGGCGGCGACTGCGTGACGGGGCCCCTCACCTTCATAGACGCCATGTTCCACGGCAGGAAGGCCGCCATCTCCATAGACAGGTTTTTGAACGGGAAAGACCTTCATGAGAACAGAGAAATAGGGTCTTATAAAAGCGAAATAGAGGTGGACACCGAGGGCGTCCCCGTGCGGAGGAGAGCCCGTCCTGCCAGCCTTCCCCTCGAGAAAAGAAAGGGCTTCGATGAAGTCATAAAGGGATTTACCGAGGAACAGGCCGTCGAGGAGGCCCAGAGGTGTCTCGATTGCGCGGGTTGCTGTGAATGTTTCGAATGCCTCAAGGCCTGTGAGGCCGATGCCATAATCCACGACATGACCGAGAGGATACGCGAGCTCGAAGTGGGGGCGGTTATACTCTCCCCCGGTTTCGACGAGTTCGAGCCCGAAATTCTATCTGAATACGGTTACGGGCGCTTCCCCAACGTCGTCACCAGCATACAGTTCGAGAGGATCATGTGCGCATCAGGGCCCACCAAGGGCGAGATAGTGCGGCTCTCCGATGGAAAACACGCCCGCAAAATAGCCTGGATTCAGTGCGTCGGCTCGAGGAACAACCGCATAAACAGGGGCTACTGTTCATCGGTCTGCTGTATGTATGCCGTCAAGGAAGCCGTGATCGCGAAAGAACACGCAGAGGATGTCGAGCCCACCATCTTCTTCATGGACATAAGGTCCTACGGAAAGAACTTCGACAAATACGTGGAGAGGGCGGAAAAGGAAGTGGGCGTCAGGACCGTCAGGGCACGCATCTCCCACGTCGAGGAAGACGAGGACCACAACCTCATCTTGACCTACGAGGACGGCGACGGCAAGCTGATAAAGGAGAAATTCGACCTCGTGGTCCTGTCGGTGGGACTTGAGCCCGCGGGGGGCTCTGAGGAGCTAAGCGAGGTCTTCGGGATAGAACTGAACAAATACGGGTTCGCGAAAAGAGATTTTTTCAGGCCCCTCGATACGAAAGAGGCCGGCGTTTTCGTTGCGGGAAGTTTTTCCTCTCCGAAGGACATACCCGAAACGGTGGCCGAGGCGTCGGGCGCATCGGCAAAAGCGATGGAGCTCCTGGCCAGCGTCAGGGGAACCATGATCGAGGAGAAGGAGCTCCCGCCGGAAATTCCCGTATTCAATCAGCCCCCGAGAATCGCCGTCTTCGTGTGCCACTGCGGAAAAAATATCGCCGGATATCTCGATGTCAAGGCCGTCGTTGAATATGCCAGAACCCTGCCCGGCGTCGTGCACGCCGAGGACATGATCTACACCTGCTCCCAGGACGCTCAAGAGCGGATCAAAGAAGTGATAAAAGAGAAAGCGATAAACAGGGTCGTCGTCGCCTCCTGCACCCCGAGAACCCACGAGCCCCTCTTCATGGAAACTATAAGGGAGGCCGGGCTCAACAAGTACCTCTTCGAGATGGCGAACATAAGGGATCAGGATTCCTGGGTCCACATGCACAACTGGGAGGAAGCCACCGAGAAGGCGAAGGACCTTGTGAGAATGGCCGTCTTCAAAGCGCGCCTCCTGGAACCCCTCCAGGAAACGGAGATACCAGTGAACAAAAATGCCCTGGTGGTGGGCGGCGGCATAACGGGCATGACGGCGGCGCTCAATCTTGCCCGGATCGGCCACAAGGTCTATCTGGTGGAAAAAGAGGGCGAACTCGGAGGCTACGCCCGCAACATCAAAAAGTCCACCGAGGGCCTCGACGTCGAGAAATTCCTGAAGGAGCTCATCGAGGAGGTCGAGAGACATCCCTCCATCGAGGTCCTTAAGAAAGCCGAGATCGAAAAGACCGAAGGATACGTCGGCAACTTCAGGACCTTCATAAAGGACAGAAAGGAACCCATAGAACACGGGATCATAATAGTGGCGACGGGAGCCGAGGAATACATTCCTCACGAATACATGTACGGGAAAAGGCCCGACGTTTTACTACAGAGGGAACTGGAGGAGAAGCTCGAGAGAAGCGAGATAAAAGAGGGGACGACGGTGGTCATGATACAGTGTGTGGGCTCGAGGAATGACGAGCATCCCTGGTGCTCCAGGATCTGCTGTTCGAGGGCAGTGAGGAACGCCATAGACCTCCAGGAGAGGGGAGCTCAGGTCTACGTCCTTTATAGAGATATCAGAACTTACGGGTTCAGAGAGCAGCTATACACTGAGGCTCGCGAAAAGGGAGTCGTATTCATCCGTTACGAGAAGGGAAAGGAGCCCGCCGTCGAAACTTCCGACGGCAAGCTCAGAGTCAGGGCCTTCGATCCCATTTTGAGGACGACCCTCGAATTCGAGCCCGATTACCTCGTACTCTCGAACGGCATAGTCCCGCGGAAGGACAACGAGGTTCTCTCGAGGATGTTCAAAGTCCCCCTCAACGAGGACGGCTTCTTCTTAGAGGCGCACATGAAATTGAGGCCCGTCGACTTCGCCACCGAGGGCGTCTTCCTCGCGGGACTCGCCCACTCTCCCAAGTTCATCGACGAATCGATCGTACAGGCGAAGGCCGCGGCCGCCAGGGCCGCAATCATACTGGCGAAAGATCACCTCACCACCGCCGGCATCACGGCGAGGGTGGATGAGCTCAAATGCATTGGCTGCGGCCTCTGTTCGGACATCTGCCCCTATTCGGCCGTGTCGCTCACAGAGAAAAAGGTCCTGGGCCGGCCGAAACTCGTTGCCGAGGTCAACCCGGTCCTCTGCAAGGGCTGCGGGGCATGTACTGCGACCTGCAGGCCGGGGGCCTTAGACCTCAGGGGCTTCACCAACGACGAGATACTCCACGCTGAATTTGCGCTCGTGGCTGAGCAAAAGAAGATAGAAAGTCTCGAGGAAGCGGAGAAAATTTTGGAGGAGGTTTTGCCCTGATGAAAGACGAACCCAAAATTCTGGCTTTTCTGTGCAACTGGTGTTCCTATGCCGGTGCTGACCTGGCCGGGACATCGCGGGTTCAATATCCCACAAACATACGGGTCATAAGGGTTCCCTGTTCCGGCAGGGTGAACCCTCAGTTCATAGTCAAAGCCCTGCACGACGGCCTCGACGGCGTGTGGATATCGGGCTGTCATATCGGAGATTGCCATTACCAGACCGGCAACTATTACGCCAGGCGCAGGTTTTACGTGATCAAAAATCTTCTCGAATACGTCGGCGTGGAACCGGAGAGGGTGCAGTTCTCCTGGGTCTCGGCCTCGGAAGGCAAAAAATTCGCAGAGATAGCCGGAGTGGTGACGGAAAAGGTAAAGAAAGCTGGTAAATTCAAAAGACTTGCCAAAAAGAGGTGATCATGTTCGAGAAATTGAGGGAAACGGCGCGCGAATTGCTCTCAAAGGGGGAGGTGGAATGTGTCCTCGGCTTCGCGGAGGGCACCCTCCCCATGATTTACACCCCCTATCACGCCAGAAAACCAGAGGAAGCGGAAAAGCTCGTTTACGGTCCCTTCGCAGCTCCCAACATAGCGACTTATCTCAGAAAACTCAAGGGAAAGAAAGCGGCTGTGATCGTCCGGGGCTGCGAGTCGAGAACGATAAACCTGCTCATCTCGGAGAAACAGCTCAACAGAGAAGACGTAAAAATAATAGGCGTTCCCTGCACAGGTGCACTCGACAGAAAGAGGATACTGAAGGACTACGGCGGCGAGATCCGCGAGGCAAGGATAGAGGGAGAAAAAGTCATCGTGAAGGGAGACAAAGGGGAAAAGGCCTACGTGCTCGAGGAATACATCTCGCCCTCCTGCAAAAGCTGTCTCTATCCGGAAGCCATCGACCCCGACATAAAGATAGATGGGCCGTCGAGGGACGGGGAAAAGGCCGATTTTTCCGACATCGAGAAAATCGAAAAAATGAGCCCGGCCGAAAAATGGGAATTTTTCGAGAAAGAACTCTCGAAATGCATCCGCTGCTACGCCTGCAGGGAAATCTGTCCTATGTGCTATTGTGAGAGCTGCTTCGTGGATTCCAACAGGCCCGTCTGGGTGGAGCCGGGCTTCGACTACACCGACATCCTCTCCTTCCACCTGATCAAGATGTACCACATGGCCGGAAGGTGCGTGGATTGCGGGGCATGTGAGAGGGCCTGTCCCCTCGGAATAAGGCTCTCCTTCCTGACCAGAAAACTCACAAAGGACATGAAAGAAGCTTACAATTTTGTCTCAGGCCTGTCCCCCGAGGAGAAACCCGCCCTCGGGGTCTTCTCACCCGACGACAGGGAGGATTTCATACTATGAAGAAGATCGAGAAAGAAAAGCTGTTGAGGCACCTCGAAGAGAAAGGGAACCTGGTCAGGCTCGACCGGGCCCGACAGGATCCCCTATCGGTAACGAAATCGTCCCACCTTCCCCAGGAAGAGCTCCTCCTTCTTTTCCGAATAAACGGAGATAAGGGCGTGGAAATCAGGGTGCCCGAGGGCAGAGGCGGCAAGATCCTCTTCGGAGTGTCGCCCTGCGAGGCCAGGGCTGTTGACCTTCTGGACCTCACCTTCTTGAGGGACAGGATCGATCCCTATTACAAAAGAAAAAGAGAGGACAACGTCCTTTTCGTTCTTGCCTGCAATAAACCAAGGAGCACCTGCTTCTGCACGTCTTTCGGATACGGCCCCTTCTCCGGGAAATTCGGCGATGTCTTTATGGTGGATATCGGAGATAACCTTCTCATAGATCCCGTCACAGAGAAAGGCAGCAAAGCCCTCGAGGGACTTGAGCTCGAGGAAGCAACACCATCCGACCTCGAAAAAATGGAGAGCTTAAAGAGGAGTGCCGAAGGGGCGATAACAACCGTTAACATAGAAGGCATATCCGAAAAACTGAAGAAGATGTTTCTGGATGAAATCTGGGCCGATCTGGCTTTCAAGTGCGTCAACTGTGGTGCCTGCACTTACGTCTGCCCGACCTGCTACTGCTTTGACATCCAGGACGTGGAGAGGACCAACTGGGGTTACCGCGAAAGGGTCTGGGATTCGTGCATGTTCCCCATTTACTCGCTGGAGACTTCGGGCCACAATCCGCGTCCCACGGGGGTTGAGAGGATGAGAAACAGGATAATGCACAAATTTTCCTATTATCCAGAGCTGTACGGCGAATACGGCTGCGTGGGCTGCGGCAGGTGCATAAGGGCCTGTCCCGTGAACTTCGATATAAGGGAGGCTCTCGAAACCCTTAAGGAAGTGGAGGTGGCAGCATGAGAGAAAATCCTTATGTCCCCTACCCCGCCCTTCTCAAGAGGAGTTACTTCGAGTCCGATGACTTCTCCCTCAAGACCTTCGAATTCGAGCTTCTTGACGGAAACAGAATCGACTATATTCCCGGACAGTTCTGTGAGATTTCGGTCTTCGGCAAGGGCGAGGCTCCCTTCGGAATCGCATCTTCTCCGACCGAAGGGCACATACTGAAGTTCACGGTGAACAAGGCAGGCCTGGTGACAACAGCCCTCCACGAGGCCGAGGAGGGCTCGATCCTCGGGATAAGAGGACCCCTGGGCAACGGCTACCCGGTGGAGAAGTTCAGGGGGAAAAACGTGCTCATCGTCGGCGGAGGTTTTGCTTTCACGACCCTGAGGTCCCTCCTCGTCTACCTTCTGAACAGCCGCAGCGACTACGAGAAGATAACGGTGATATACGGCGCGAGAACACCTGGCCTTTTGCTCTACAGGGAAGAGCTCTTCGAATGGGAGAAAAGGGATGATCTGAAGGTGATACTCACTGTGGATAGGGAGTTCCCGGGGTGGGAAAAACAGGTGGGCTTCGTGCCCCAGGTCCTGGAGAGGACGGCGCCCAGCAGCAAAGACTGCTACGCAGTGGTTTGCGGACCTCCCATAATGATCAAATTCACCCTCCCCGTTCTCGAAAAACTGGGATTTAAGCCCGAAATGGTCTATACTTCTCTCGAAAAGAGGATGAAGTGCGGAATAGGGAAATGCGGAAGGTGCAATATAGGTCCGAAATATATCTGCAAGGACGGCCCGGTCTTTTCCCTGGCCCAGCTTGCTGAATTACCGGAGGATTACTGACATGAAAAAGGTGGTAATCCAGGGGGCCGGCATCGCCGGCATCGCCGCCGCGCTCGATGCGGCAGAGAAGGGAAGAGAGGTCCTTTTAGTCGAGAAGACCCCGTGGATCGGGGGAAAACTGTCACAGCTCGACTTCCAGTTCCCCAACGATCAGTGCGGGATGTGTCAGGTCTATTCTCTTTTCGGCGAGAGGATACCGCAGTTCTGCCTCAGGAGGATCCTCGATCACCCGAGGATCGAGGTCATGACGAATTCCGAGGTCGTCGAGGTCCGTGGAAAAAAGGGAAATCTGAAAATCAAAATCAGAAAAAGCCCCAGAGGAGTCAGGGAAACCTGCTATGCCTGCGACAGGTGTGCCGAGGTGTGTCCCGTCGAGATACCCGATCCCTTCAATTACGGGACGACGAAGGCCATTTACCTCAAATATCCAAACTGTTTCCCCAACATCTATGCCATAGACTTCGAGAGGTGCACCAGATGCGGGGAATGCGTCAAAGTCTGCCCCGTTGATGCCATCGACCTCAACGAGAAAGAGGAGATAGAAGAGGTCGAAGCCGATATCCTCCTTGTGGCCTCTGGAATCAAGGAAAGAGACCTGGGTTATCTCGAGGAATACGGCTACGGCAGGATCAAAAATGCAATAATCTCGACCCATTTCGAGAGGCTCCTCTCTGAATTGGGGCCAACTGAGGGCCTGCCCAGAAGGCCCTCTGACGGAAAAATCGCCAGAAAAGTTGCCTTTATACAGTGTGCCGGCTCCAGGGACAGGGAGAATCCAAATTGTTCTTCCATATGTTGCATGTATGCGCTCAAAGAGGCCCGGCTTCTCAAACGCAAGGTCGCCGATGCAGAGCCTGTGATCTTCTATATGGACATGAGGACTTACGGAAAAGGGGAATACCGCTATTTTTTGACGAGCGGTGTGAAAACCGTGCCATCGAGGCCCGCCAAGGTCGATGAGGACGATGAGGGAAATCCCATTCTTTACTACGTGGACGCCGATGGGAATCAGAGAA
>JAGGUL010000010.1 GCA_021158525.1 Candidatus Hydrothermota bacterium
GCCGAGTTGAAATACAGTAAAGTTTTTGCCGAAGACTCCAACCCGGATTACATAGGGATAACCGGGGGATTCTTCGTAGGTTTTTAACGGAAGAAACTCAGCCTCAGAAAAAAGAGGACGTACAGGCCGAGAAGAAGCAATAGTGTGCTTTTCTCGGATAAAAAGGCCATCTTAAAATCCGGGCTCACGTTTTCTGCTGATAAATATTGCCTGAAGAAGTTGGGAAGAAAGCGCGGGACGGACGCCCTGTACCTCCTGTATTCCTCGCCAAATTTTTGTTCCAAATAAGATTCCTCGGCCCTGACGATCAGATAATATTCGAGAAAAAAACCGATGAAATAGATGGCCAGCACCTCCCAGCGCAGGACTCCGAGAGCGACGGTGTAACCCAGTCCGATGAGGAAATTTCCCAGATAGATGGGATTCCTGACGAAGCTATAAGGCCCGGAAGTAACGAGGGTTTTCGCTGTTATTTCTCTACCCCTCGTTGTAAGTCCTGCATAGGCGACGCTCCACAGCCTCAGGGCTTCGCCGAAGAAAGAGATGAGGAGGCCGATACAAAACAGGCAGGAGTTCCATTTTGACAGAAACAGAACCAGAAGGAAATAGGGTATGCCGACATACCCCCTCTTCGAGAAAAGGACTTCCCCTATCCTCACAGCAACTTCGCCTTTTCGAGCCTCTGCTTTATTTTTTCGATGACCTCTTCCGCAAGCCTCTGGGCCAGTATTCCTTCCTCTGCCGATACGGGCGGCCTCCTGTCCTCGAGAACCGACTGAACGAAGGCCCTGAGTTCCAGCTTCAGGGGTTCCAGTGACCTGTCCACTTCAAGAGGGAAAGGCACTATCTCGCCGTTTCTCTTTCTATAGAGGTCGATGCTCTTGTTGAGGTAATCGATGGAAATGTAAGTATCCTTCTGGAAGAGCCTGATTTTCCTCATTTTCTCTGCCGAGACCCGGCTCGCCGTTATGTTCGCTATCTCTCCGCCCTCGAACTCCAGCCTCACGTTGGCTATATCAACCTTGTCGGTGAGGACGGGAACACCCACGGCATCCACTTTCATGGGATACTTTCCCATAAAGTGGAGCAACAGGTCGAGATCGTGTATCATCAGGTCGAGCACCACATCGACGTCTGTCCCCCGCGGGTTGTAGGGGGCGAGCCTGTGGGCCTCCACAAACTTGGGGTCTTCTATGAATTCCTGAGCTCTCAAAACTGCGGGATTAAACCTCTCAATGTGGCCTATCTGGAATTTGAGATTCCTTTTCTGGGCGAGGCTCAACAGTTCCTCCGCCTCTCCCACGGTTCTGGCCATGGGCTTTTCCAAGAAAAGGTGCCTGCCCGCCTTCAATACCTCTCTGGCGACCTCGTAATGGGACTCAGTAGGCACAGCACAGCTCACTGCTTCCGTTGCGCGGAGCAGCTCCTCGAGGCTCGAGAAAGCGACAGCGCCATATCTCTCTCCCACCGCCTTCGCCCTCTCCTGGTCGATATCGTAAACTCCCACGAGTTCCGATTCCTCGATCTCGGCCAGCACCCGGGCATGCTGGCTCCCCAGGTGCCCGACACCCACCACACCTATTCTGAGCTTAGCCATCATCCTCTCCCTCGCCCGATTTCAGCGTTATGCCCCTCTTTGACGCTTCTATGAAGCCCAGGAGGTTTTTCAGCTCCGCATTGATCGTCAGTTCTTCCCTTATACGATCCAGAGCCTGAGAGAGGTTCAGACCGCTCTTGTATATCAGCTTGTAAGCCTTGCGAAGGGTCATAATGACATCGGAGGAAAATCCCCTTCTCCTGAGGCCCACTACGTTAACCCCGATGACCCGGAGCGGAATCCCGAGGGCCATGAGGTAAGGGGGAACATCCTGAGTCACCCTGGAAAACCCGCCGATAAAGGCGTGCTCACCCACCCTGACATATTGATGGAAGGCCACGAGACCCGAGATATACGCATAATCCATAACCTCGACATAGCCGGCGAGCTGAGCCATATTAACCAGGACCACATCAGAGCCTATCCTGCAATTGTGTGCGATATGAACGTAGTCCATGATGAAGTTCCTGTCACCTATCCTCGTCTCCTCGCCCTCTCCGGTGGCCCTGTGGATGGTAACGAACTCCCTTATCCTGTTATCCTTTCCTATCACAAGCCTGCTTTTCTCGCCCTTGAAGGACAGATCCTGAGGGGGAAGGCCTATGGCCGAACCGTGGCCGATCTCGGTTCCCTCGCCGATCTCGGTGTCGCCCTCGATCCTGACGGAGGAGGAGATAACCGCGCCCCTCTTTATTATCACTCCATCTCCGATGTAAGAGTGGGGGCCGATCTCCACGTCGTCCTCGATAACGGCCTTACTGCTGACATAAGCGGAAGGGTGAATCTTCGTCATTTTCTCTCCACTATGGCTGCCATCATGACCGCGGAGGCAGCGACCTGACCGTCCACTCGCGCCTCTCCTTTCATTTTGGCCATCCGACCCTTAAACCTCAGAAGTTCCACTTCAAATATGATCTGGTCGCCGGGCCTCACGGGCCTCCTGAACCTGACCTCATCTATCCCGCTGAAATAAAGAAGCTTGTTTTCGCGATCCTCAACCCTCGAGAGGAGGAGAACGCCGCCGACCTGGGCCATGGCCTCCACTATAAGCACCCCCGGCATTATGGGATCGCCGGGGAAGTGTCCCTGGAAAAAGGGCTCATTTATGGTGACGTTCTTTAGGCCCACTGCCCGGGTCTCCTCCACCTCCAGGATTCGATCCACGAGGAGAAAAGGATATCGATGGGGCATGAAAGAGAGAATATCCATTATGTCGAAAGCGGGTGAAGCAACGCTCTTCAGGAGCTTCCTGGCAAAGGCGATGTGATGGGCGTGGCCAGCCCGATCCGCCATAACGTGTCCCTCAACCCTCTTCCCCACAAGGGCCAGGTCTCCGAGGAAATCGAGGACCTTGTGCCGCACAGGCTCGTCGGGAAACCTGATGGGCCCATTGACGATCTCGCCTTCTCTGAAAACTATTGCATTATCTTCGGTTCCTCCCTTCGCCAGGCCCTTTTCCTTTATGGCCTCCAGGTCGTCGTAAAAAACGTAGGTTCTCGCGGGAGCGATTTCCCTTGAGTATACTCCAGGAGTTATATCGAGACTGATATACTGCGGGGCAAATCCCTTATCCGGATAGTCAATTCCATAGCTGACCCTGAGCTTGCCTCGGAGCGGGAGAAGCGTTATGGCCACGTCGCCTTCCTGGTAGAGCACCGGCTTTTCCGGGACGAGAATCTCCCTCTCGGCATCCTGTTCCTCGATGCCGGTTTTCTCTATCTCCTTGACAAGCGGCAGCGAGCTACCGTCAAAAGAGGGGGGTTCCGGCGCGTTGAGGGCTATATAGGCATTGTCGATGCCCATGCCATAGAGGGCCGAGAGCACATGTTCGGCCGTGTGTATTGTGGCCTCTCCCGATTTTAACGTAGTACCGCGCTCCGTCGAAGCCACGTTCTCCAGAGATGCTTTAATGTGAGGATTTCCCTCTATGTCCCTCCTCACAAATACAAAGCCGGTCCCGGGAGGGGCCGGCGCTAACTCCATCTCCACGGGTTCACCGGTGTGCAACCCTCTGCCCTTAAGACTGACCTTCCCCTTCAGTGTTCTCTGAGCCGGCAAGTTTCTCCTCCAGTTTTTTCAGCCTCTCCCAGATTTCAGGGAGCTTGTAGAACAACATCTGTGACTTGAGAAAACTGCCTCTCTCACGGGCGAAATACCCGGAATATACCTTTCCCGAAGGAATGTTCTGTGTTATCCCGCTTTTTGCAGTTATCACCACGTTGTCGCCTATCACCAGATGGTCAGCAATGCCGACCTGGCCGCCCATTATCACTCCGCTCCCCACGGCCGTGCTTCCAGCTATCCCGGTCTGGGCGGCTATCACCGTGTGGGGCCCGATAGTGACGTTATGCCCCACCTGAACCAGGTTGTCGATCTTGGTTCCCTTTCCGATCCTCGTCTCCCCGAGGGTGGCCCTGTCTATCGTCGTGTTGGCCCCGATCTCGCAATCGTCCTCTATAACCACCCTCCCGATCTGCGGTATCTTGACGTATTTTCCCTCGATTTTGAAAAAACCAAAACCATCAGCACCAATCCTGGCTCCGGAATGAATGATCACCCTGCTGCCCACCACGCAACCCGTCCCTACGTAAACTCCCGGATACAGGATGCAATCATCGCCTATCGAAGCCCTGTCTCCCACATAAGTAAAGGGATAAATCGTCGTGTTCTTTCCTATGCTGACCTCATTCCCGATGTAGGAAAAGGGCATGATTGCGGCTCCTTCACCCACCGACGTGCCTCTTCCAACCCGCGCGAGCTCCGATATGCCCGGGGGGATCTCCTCCGAGGGGGCATACCTCTCGAGAAGGGCGATCATGGCTCTTCGGGGATCTCTCACCAGTATGAGAGCCGCGGCTTCTATCTTCTCGGGCCTATGGCCCGCTATAAGCACCCCGACTTTCCTGGGATTTATTTTCCTCTCAAAATCCGGAGAAAGCAGTAAAGCAGTGTCGCCTTCCCCTGCCTGCTCGAGAGGAACTGGTTTCCTCACCGGGATATTTGGATTTCCCTCAAGCTCGCCTCCGAGAAGCTCAGAAAGCTCACCTGCTCTCAAGCCCCTTTCTCCCTTCCAGTGGAGTTCAGCTCATCGACTATTCTTAACAGTTCGATGATGTCATCTATATCGTAATCGGCTCCCGAGTTAACGGTGCCGAAGGTATCCCCGTAACGGGCAAAAACGGTGATCATTCCTATCTTGGCGGCGCCTGTTATATCCCTTTCCGCCCAATCCCCCACCATGATGCTCTCGCCGGGCTCGACGCCCAACCTCTCAAGGGTTATGAGGAAGGGCTTGGGCGAGGGCTTTCTCTCATTCGAATCGTCGGAGGTGACGACCACCTCGAAAAAGTGATGAAGGCCAAAATGAGCCAACCTCGTCCAGGCCTGAAGCCTGGGGGCATCCGAAACAACGGCAAGCCTCAATCCTCTCTTGAGAAGCTCCATGAGGGTATACTGAACGTGAGGATAGAGGACAAGGGAAGCTTCTTTGGCCCTTCTGTAAGCCACGATCCCCGCCGCCAGGATCCTGTAATCGATATCCCCCACATACTCAGCGAGGAACTTGTCGAAAACCTTCTGGTCCTCAATGCCTTCCCTCTTGTAGACTTCAAATATCTTATCAATGGCTTCCTGTTTGCTCATAGTCAGCCCGGCATCTATCATCGCCTCGACGGCGGAGATAACGGACTGCTCCTTCATGCGCATAAAATCCACAAGGGTATTATCGAGGTCAAAAACTATCGCCTTTATCACCGCCTTTCATTATAGCTTCAGCAATTCGATATTGTCAACAGGTTCAAAGGGAAAGGCATTGTACTCCCTTTTTCTGCTTCTCCGAACTCACCGCTCATGCTCTCCCCTTCCTGGATCGAAATTACAGAAAAGACCCCTATGAGAGCCCACCTGTAGCTGAGATCATCATATTATTAACGCCCCAGAAGCAAAAGCTTCCTCGTCTCCCTGAACTCCCCGGCCTCTAACCTCAAAAAGTATACTCCGGATGGCAACAACCTTCCCCTGACAACCCTCCTGTCCCACTCCGCCACATACTCCTCTGGCCCCATCCTACCTCCCATCAACTCCCTCACTGCCCTCCCACTCACATCGTACGGGGGTTAGAATAATTATGTGTAAGATACTGAGGGGAGAAATAATAATCCGGGCCCTTAGAATAGGACCCGGATCAAAAAAGGAGCAAAACAATGAAAAACAAACCTGAACATAAAGATAAGACTAAGGAGCTCAATTTGCAAGAGGATATCATGTCAGGCATCACTCCTGAAAAGCTCATCGAAATGATCACTCAGATCTACCTCCCTCGGATCCTCAACGAACTCATGCTTTCCGAAAGGAGCTTCTACCTCAGCC
>JAGGUL010000042.1 GCA_021158525.1 Candidatus Hydrothermota bacterium
AGTAAAGGCCCGATTTCAGGTCATCTCCGAGGGCAAGCAATTTCGCGAGACTGACGAAAAGGTCGGGCCTCTCTATAATGCCCTTCTCCTTCAGCTTGACGGCGACATCCCTCGCGAGCTCGCCCTTCCTGACTATAACCGTGTTTTGGCCCTGAACGGGAAGAAAAAAATTCAGATAGACAAAGTAAAGAAGGAGAAGGACGGCGAAAATCGAATAAAACCATTTACTCTTCATCTCTGTGGCTGTCGAGGTATTCCTGCAGGAGAAGGGAAGCGGCGTAAAGGTCAACTTTTTTCTTCTCCCGGCTGGGCTTTACCTTCCTCTTTCTCAGCTCTCTCTCCGCGATCTTAGAGGTAAACCTCTCGTCCACCAGACGGATCTCGAGATCTGTTCTGTACCTGAGTTTCTGCATGAATTCCCTGACCTTTGCGGCCATCTCCCCTTCTTCACCGCTCATGAGCTTCGGAAGTCCGAGGATTATAAGCTTCACGTCGTATTCCTTTGCGATCTCCGCGATCCTCTCCACGGGATCCACCTTAGCGGGCTCGATAACTTCCAGCGGCCTCGCAATGGTCCTCGTGGGGTCGGAAATGGCTACCCCGATCCTGGCATCTCCATAGTCAATGCCCAGTATCCTGCTGTAGTCAGACATCTCCCTCCCTCAAAGCAAGATAATAGGCTCCCATGAGACCTGCGTCCTCACCCAGTTCCGCCCTCTTTATGTTTAATTTCCGCCCGGGGTAAGTCATCAACCTGGCCGCGAGAACGGCCTGAAGAGCCGGATAGAAGAATTCGAAGGCCCCCGACACGCCCCCGCCGAGGATGACGATCTCGGGGTCAAAAATGTGGATAAGGCTGACGAGGCCGTAGCCCAGATAACGCCCGTATTCTCCGAAGAGAAAGAGAGCGAGCTCATCGTTCCTGAGAGCCGCCTCGTAGATGTCCTTCATGTCCAGATCGGCTATATCGTAAAGCTCGGTCTCCCCCCACTTATGGATATACTCGCTGGCACGTTTCAAAAAGTGTACCGAGCCGATATAGGCTTCGAGACAGCCATAATTTCCGCAGTTGCAACGGGGCCCTTCGGCATCGATCATGATGTGTCCGAGCTCCGCGCCGGCGCCGTTGGCGCCCCTCAAGAGCCTCCCTCCCGTGATAACACCTCCGCCCACTCCCGTGCCCAGAGTCAAAAGAAGGATGTCATCGGATCCCCTGCCGGCTCCATATTGCCACTCGCCGAGAACCGCAGCGTTGGCGTCATTTATGATCCAGACAGGCGTTCCGAAAGCGAGCTTCAGCAATTCCGAGAGGTAAACCTCCTCCCAACCGGGAAGGTTGGGCGGGAACCTGACTATTCCCCTCTGAGTATCCACCATCCCGGGCACGCCGACCCCTATCCTCTCGAAATCGCCCCTCAGCCTCGATTTTCCGTAAGACTTAAGGACACCGACAAGCTCCTCAGGCCCTCCTCCGGGTGTCCTCACCGACTCCCTCTTTACTATCCTTCCTCCATCCACCAGGGCGATTTTCGTGAAAGTGGCACCTATGTCGATCGCAAGAATTGCCATGGTTGAAAATTAAAGCCCCTCTTCATTTAAATCAATATCGGGGAGAAACCTGACGGCGAAAAGCTTTCCCTTTTCAGGGCTTCTCTCGATATCGGGAACAGCATCGAAAAAACCGAGGAGGGCTGAGCCCGAACCCGACAGGAGGACTTTTCTGGCGCCGAGATCCCACAGGAATTCGGAAGCTTCCCTCAGCTCTCCCAATCCTCCCATAAGCTTCTTTTCGAAATCGTTCTCCAAGTAGTCCAGACACTCCCTGAGGCTGCCCCGGCTGACACAGTCAGCTATGCGGCGGGCCTTATCGAGGGCCTCATCCTCGTCCGTCATGTCGCTCTCGCCAAAAAGGGAATAGGCCTTCTCAGTGGAAACGGAAAATCCCGGATAGTAGAGCAAAACGGGCTCTCCGAGCTCCGATTTGAGGGGCTCAAGAAGGTCCCCCTTTCCTCTTGCCAGGGCCGAAGACCTCCTCATCATGAAAAAGGGGACATCGGCGCCCATAGCTGCCCCCACAGATTTTATCAGCCCTTCCCCTATCTCGGGGTAGAAATGCCTCACTGCTCTGAGGACGAAGGCACAATCGGAGCTTCCGCCGCCGAGACCAGCACCTATGGGGATCTTCTTTCCTATCCTCACCTTCAGCCCCACGGTGAACCCCGCATTCTCCGACAGATGAAGGAGCGCTCTGTAAACGAGATTAGACTCGCCCCGGGGGCCGATGTCCGAGAGGACCTCGATGGAAGAACTCTTCGTGATCTCTATCTCGTCGTAGAGATCGATAAGGTGGAAAACCGTAACTATGTTGTGATATCCGTCTGTCCTTTTTCCGGTTATCCAGAGCCCGAGATTGACTTTGGCGTAAGCACGACCTCTCAAAGCTCAGCTCTGCGCTTTTTTGGGGATCCTCAATTTCTGACCGGGCCTCAGGAAGCGGGGCGACCTTATCCCGTTCAGCCTTTTCAGCGTCTGCACACTTGTGCCATATCTCAGGGCGATGCCGTAAAGGGTATCGCCGGGCCTGACCCTGTACGTTATATATTTCCCGCTCGTCTTTTTCGATTTTTTCTTCTTTGAGCGAGCCTTGGATTTCTTCGACGATCTGGCAGGTTTAACCACAAGCCTGTCGCCCGGCTTGATCCTGTTACCCCTCAGATTGTTCCAGCGCTTCAGATCCCTGACGGAAACACCATAAAGCCTCGCGATGTCCCACAGGGTATCCCCGCGACGGACCACGTGATACTTTCTGCCCTTGACGCGCGGCTTCCTCCTGGAGGCAACCCTGCTCTTTGAAGGCCCGGGGGAAACGGTGGGAATGAGGAGTCGTGTCCCGATACGCAGCCTGCGGGGATTCCTGATGTTGTTCATCCTGATGATGTCCGCTGTCCTGACGCCGTATTTCCGCGCGATCGAGTAGATGGTCTCCCCTCTTTTGACCCTGTGGCTCAGAGTGGTGACCCACTTGCTCTTCGGCGTGCTCCGCATGGCGGTGAGAAACCTGCTCCTTGTGCCCGGCGGTATCTTCAGCGTGAAGTTCTTCAGATAGGGGGGCGTCACTCGCCTCCTGAACTGCGGGTTGTATTTGACGAGGGTCGAATAGGAAACCCCGGCCCACTTCGCCGCCGTCACCAGGTCCACCTGCCTCGGGACAGTGACCGTGTCGAACCTGAAGGGTTCGATCCCCGATGTATCTATCTGAATTCCGAAGGATGCCGGGTCTTCCGCGATTATCAAAACGGCATAGAAGGCGGGAACGTAATTCCTCGTCTCCCTGGGGAGGTGCCTCCTCACATCCCAGAAATCGTCGGCGTTGAACTGATAGACCTTACGCCCCACCTTGCCCTCACCGGCATTATAGGCCGAGAGGGCGAGATCCCAGCGGCCGAACATGATGTAAAGGTCTTTCAGGTAACGCGCAGCAGCCTCGGTCGAGCGAACCGGATCCCTTCGCTCGTCCATCCACCAGTCCACCCGAAGCCCATATTTTCTCGCCGTTCCCCGCATGAACTGCCAGATCCCCACGGCTCCCGCCCTCGACCGGGCTCTCGGGTTGTAGTTGCTCTCGATGATCGGAAGGTAGTAAAGCTCCCTTGGAAGTCCTTCTTTTTCCAGAATCCCCACGACAAGATCGCGATACCTGTACGCCTTCCGTAAGGCTCTCACGAACTTTCTCTTTCCCCGTCCGGTGAGATAATCTATCCATCGGGCTATCTCGCGCCTGTTCTCCGGCACTTCCATGCGGAGCTTGCCGAGCTCCGCGCCCATCTTTTCCTCTATCTCTCTGAGCCTCTTCTCCGAGATCTTCCTGGGCAGCTGCCAGTACTCGCGGGGTATCTCTATGGTATCGGGCGCGATAACCTCGGGCTCCACAACAGGCCTGTCGGAGTAGCTGTAGTACGCGCATGAAAAGACTAAAAGCAACCCGGATAGGGGCAGGATTTTCTTTATCATCGCCGTCCCCTTAAAACTTGTACCCTATTTTTCTCAAAAACTCTTTCCTCACCTTTATCTCGTCGTCATTCTCGACGCCGAGGGGCGTGCCCCCATCGACAACCCCCAGGATCGCTCTGCCGAGCTCTGTTTCACCCACCACGATCTCAAGCGGGTTGGCAGATGCAGCGTAAATGTGCACGACCTCATCGACGTCCTTGATCTTCCTCAAGACGTTGATGGGATAGGCGTTGCCGAGCAAGATGACGAAGGAGTGTCCCGCGCCGATGTTCATAGCGTTCTTGACGGCGAGCTCCTTCAGCTTTTCGTCGGTCCCGCTGTGCCTTATCAATCTCGCCCCGGAGGACTCCACAAAAGCGATCCCGAACTTTATGCCCGGCACCGTCGTCACCAGGGCTTCGTGGAGATCTTCCACGGTCTTTATGAAATGAGCCTGCCCTACTATCACGTTGACCTCTTCGGGCTTTTCTATCTTAATCACCTTGATTTCCATCTTTTCCCTCCTCTTTCAAACTCAACTCAATTTCGCGTTCCTTTCTGACATCAATTATATACTCCCTGTAAAGGCCATCCTTTTCAAGCACGATCCTTTCAACTCCGCGCTGAAGATGGCAGAGAGTAAAGCACCCTTCAGCATCGGTGAATGAACCTATCCCGCAAAAACTTCTAACAAACCCCTCAAAAAGGGGAACTCCATTCGCATCTATAGCCCTTCCTCTCACCTCATTGCCCTTAAAACCGGCATCCTGAAGCAGAGCACAGAAAAGGCTATAAGCGAGGTTCCAGCGAGCTCTCCGGTTCCTCACGGTTTCCATGTCCAGCCCGAGAAGGACGCGGACCCCGCTATACTGAATCAGAAGGTATTCGGAGAGAGGCACGGGCTCAGGGGCAGAAAACCCCAGTTTACCGAGCAGCTTCTGAATCCTCCTGGCGAAGTCCCTGCTTTCCTCGTGGAGCTCATAATAGCCTATGAAAAAATCCCTCGATTCTCTCAGGATAAGCGTATAGTCGGGCCTCAAGTCCATATGGCGGAAAAGCCTCCTCTCCGCTCCCTCCCCTTCCGGCAACTCGGACATTTCGGGGCGGGCACCGCCCAGCCTCAGGTTACCGGCCAATATTTTGCCGACCTTCAGGGCGAAGTCTCCGCTGCCCTGGCCCTTTTCAGCCTCGATCGCAACCACTTTGTCTATCAGGAAACCCTCAAAAAGAGGAGAAAGGCTTATCTCAAGCGTATCCTCCGGAAATGCCCCGCTGTAACGCTCATATCCATTTCTGAAGACCATCATCTCCGCGCTATCATCGGTGACGGGGAAATAGAAAAAGCCGCCAAAACGGCTCACCGTGGCCTGATCTCCAAGTTTTACCACGGCATCGCTGATTCCCCGTCCCGTTTTCTGGTCGATGATCCGCCCACAGATGAACTTTGTCCTGGACATGTTTTTCAGAAAAATCGAGGAGGAAAAATCCCTGGCCGATAGGTTAAGTATCCCGGCATCCTTTTCCAGCTTTACCACAAGGGATATCTCGCCGTTCGAATCGGTCCTTTCGGTCATCTCCAGGATGCGGCAATCCTCTGGTTTCACGGTAACTTTCTCCCCCTTGAAAAGGGGAGACCCGTATTTGTCGAGAAACCTGATGCTGACCAATAAAAGCGGCCAACCCGCGCTCGGTTCGATAGAAACGCTGATCGATTCCGCAGGCCTTTTCACGGTGAAGGAGTACCTGAAGGGATCGGAGCGGTGGCCTTCGAGGTTCAGCGCTCTGATCTCTACAATGTGCTTTCCCTGAGGCATCCTCTCCGGCAGCCATGCAGTCAGTTCACCTTCATCAAAATAAAAAGGCAGAGGTTTCCCGTTTAGCAGCACCTCAATGGAGTTCTCATCGACCCCCGATCTGCCGGTGTTCACGACGCGAGCCCTGACTTTCCAATCCTTGAGGCAGAAATTCAAAACCCTCGGTCTCCCCTTCTCGAAATAGGATCTGACTGCCCTGAAAATAGCAAGAGCTTCCCTTTTCAGGTATTCGGGATCTCTCAGCCTTATCTCCTCCTCCGGGTTTGAAATGTAAGAAGGCTCAACGATGAGGGATAGAGGCACATTATCCCTCAAAACCCTGTAGCGAGCGGGCAACGGGGTCAAAAAGTCTATTCCCTTCTCGCGGGCGATGCTTTCGGCAATGTAAAACGCCAGGTCCCTCGCCGATGTGAAGGGCACCGGGGGATAATAAACTTCGGTTCTGTTTATATCTTCCCTCCTCTCCGAATTGGAATTGTGATGTATCGAAAGGAAGAGGTCGGCTTCCCTTTCGGTGGCGGCCCGAACCCGATCGAGGAGCAGGACAGAAAAATCTCCGTCACGCGTTAGATAGACGTTAGCCCCCTCCTCTTCAAATAGCCCTTTCAAAACATAGGCCACCTGTAGGTTAACAGCTTTTTCCTGTAATCCCGTAGGGCCAACGGCGCCGAGCTCGTCCCCGCCGTGACCTGGGTCTATCACTATTCGCAGATTTTCAAGAAATAAACTCACTAATTTGGGATTATAAGTTGAAAAGTCGACAGAGGTCAAGGTGACGCTTTTCCTCAAAAATAATCTTACCGAAAGGGGTATTGTTTCCTCAAAATACCCAAACAACATTCATGGGGAGCTCCTTATGCCTTACCATTAGCCAAAACTTAAAGGAGGAACTCCCCATGAACG
>JAGGUL010000040.1 GCA_021158525.1 Candidatus Hydrothermota bacterium
AGGGGACACGAGCTCTACCTTCTTGAGGTGTTTCCAGTACAATACAATCCTGCGAGGGATGTTCTGAGGTTCGTCGAAGGAGCCGATATCAGGGTTTACTTTTCTGGCGGGAAATCGCCTGCGGCCGATAAGTACCGTTCCCTTCCCTTCGAACGTTTTCTCGTAAAGGTGACTCTGAACCATTGTGACCTTCAGGTCGGCAGGTCTGTTCCGGAAGCCCCCGTCGGCTATCTGATCATAACTCCAGACGAGTTCTACGACAGCATACTTCCTCTCGCTCAATGGAGGAGGGAGATGGGATACCACGTGACCGTCGCGAAGCTCTCCGATATCGGAAATAACCCCACTGCCAACGACATCAGGGATTTCATAAGGGATGCTTATTCAAACTGGACCGTACCCCCGACTTTCGTTTTGCTCGTTGGCGATGTGGACAGGATGCCTTATTTCGTCGGCCACGGAGCCGATAGTCCCGCTACCGATCTCTATTATGCCGATATGGACGGCACGGACTACCTCCCCGATCTGTGGGTCGGAAGGCTCAGCGTGGCATCTTCTTCCCAGCTTGCTTCGGTTGTGACGAAGATACTCTCCTATGAGATGAATCAATGGTCTCAGGGTGAAGAGTGGGCCGGAAAGGCATACTTTATGGCCTCCGATGATCCCAACTTTCATGCCGTCGCTGAGGGCACTCAGCTTTACTGCATGTCGAAAGTCAGAGAATACGGAATGACGGCCGATTCCCTTTTCGATTACTACAATACGGGAACCCCCGTTTCTGAGGCGCTCAACGATGGCCGCTCCATAGCTGCCTATTCGGGACACGGAAGCCCTACCGGCTGGGCGGGCCCCAGTTTTTCCTCAGGCAACATAAATTCGCTGACAAATCTCGATAAGTTTCCCTTCGTTCAGAGCTACGCGTGCCTCACCGGGCAGTTCACGTACAGCACCTGCTTCATGGAGGCCTGGCTCAGGGCCGACGGAAAGGGCGCTGTGGCCTCTATGGGCTCATCTGTGACTTCTTACTGGTATGAAGATGACGTTCTCCAGAGGAGGCTCTTCGATTGTCTTTTCGACTCTTCCCTCACGTGGCTTATGGGCCAGATCAACGGCGGCAAGATGGGGCTTTACTATCATTATGGGAACACCAACATGGTCATGAGGTATTTTGAGATGTACAACCTCATGGGTGACCCGGCCCTCGATCTCTTCACGGCCGCTCCCGAGACCGTATTTGCCAGCTATCCGGAGGCCATTCCCGCAGGACCCGTGGACTTCGTGGTGGTTGTTTCGGGGGATTCCGGGCCGGTAGAAGATGCCCTCGTCGCTGTTTCGGCGGAGGATACACTTCTTTCGAGCTCCTACACCGATGAGAGCGGGCATGTCTCGCTCAATTTCGATGCTTCCGGCTTCGATTCCGTCAGGGTCAGGATCACCGCTCACAACAAGAAGCTCTATGAAGATGTGGTGATGGTGATAACCGAGGGAGCCTATATTTATCCGGTGGAATTTGAGATTGACGACGACAGCTCGGGCGCATCCGCCGGGAACGGCGATGGGCGGATCAATCCCTTTGAGAGGATCGAGCTGGGGGTTCTTTTGAAAAACCTCGGTGTCGAGAGTGCCACCGGGGTTGTGGGTTATCTCTCCAGCGAGGATGTGACCCTTCTGGATTCGGTCGAATCTTTCGGTGACTTCGGAGCGGGAGACAGCCTTTTCTTCCCCGGAGTTTTTATCTTCGATGCCGATTCAATTGAGGACGGCCGATCTCTTGATTTCACGCTTATCCTCGTGTCCTCGGAGGGGGATACCTGGACCTCCCATCCCACTTTCCTTGCCTACGCTCCTCGTTTGATCTTTTATGACGTCACGATCGACGATCCGGGCGGAAACGGGGTCCTCGATCCTGGAGAGACTGCCGACCTGTTTGTTCTGATCAGGAATTCCGGCCAGCTTGCCGCCGAAAGCGTCATGGCGGTTCTCCGGACTTCTGACACCCTTCTCACTGTCCTGGATTCTCTCTCATATTATGGCACCCTGCCTCCGGATAGCGTCGTTTCAGGCGATGCTTTCGAGGTTCGGGCTGACTCTGCCGCCCCCTTTCACCACATCGCCGTCATGGAACTGTGCATTTCCGCCGGTCCGCTCCATTTTGCCGATACATTTCAGCTGATGATAGCGAGGGGCGGCCATTTTCTGGTGTGGGATCCCGACGGCAATCGTAACTCAGGTCCCGTGATAAAGTCTTTGCTGGACAGCCTCGGATATCGGGGCGATTACACGACGAACCTTCTGGAATACATCGACGAACTTCCTTACTATCAGTCCCTTTTCGTCTGTCTCGGAGTTTATCCTGACAATCACAGGGTGAGGAACGGAAGCGAAGAAGCAAATACCATAGTCAACTATCTCAAGAGTGGCGGTAAAGTTTACATCGAGGGTGGCGATGTCTGGTATTCCGACCCACAGAACGGAGGGTATGATTTCGGTCCTTTCTTCGGGATCGCTGCCCTGGCGGATGGAAACAACGACCTTCAGACGATTCAGGGCGAGCCGGGGACTTTCACCGACGGGATGAGCTTCGCTTATTCGGGAGACAATCGCTGGATAGACAGGCTAAATCCCACCGGGAACGGCTTTGCCATTTTTGTGAATTCGAATCCCGTCTATGTGTGCGGGGTCGCCAATGTCGACACCGCAGAGACGACCTCTTACAAGACTGTCGGCGCGTCCTTTGAGATTGGAGGACTCGAAGATACTATATTTCCCTCGACAAAATCGGAACTCCTTAAGGCCATAATGGGCTTTTTCGAGATCGATGTGGAAGTGGAGGAGGGGATAGAGACTGAAGGACGCCGTCTGTCCCTGGAACTACCGTCTCCCAATCCCTTCAGGGAGAACGTGTCGATCTCCTTCGCTCTGCCCCGTGAGATGCCCCTTTCCCTCAGGATCTACGATGTCACTGGACGGTGCGTGAGGAATCTCTTTCGCGGCAGAGCCCGTGCTGGCTTTCATGTCCTTCGTTGGGACGGAAGGGATGACAGGGGAAAGAGAGTGAGCTCAGGGGTTTACTTTATTGACCTCAGGGCTCCTTCTGAGGACCTCAGGCAGAAGGTCATTCGCTTAGAGTAAGCCGTGCCTCACGAATCGGTTTTTGACGAGCTGAAGCGCAATCTCAGGGGAAAACTTGTCATCCTCGGGGTAGGGAACCGCCATAGGGCTGACGACGGGGCCGGGCCTCGCCTCATCGATCTCCTGAGCGAGAGAATTCCACCGGAAAAGAGGGAGCTGCTCATCGACGGTGGGGAGAAACCCGAGAATTATTTGGAACTCTTGAAAGAGCTCCAACCCGATTCCTTGCTTATTGTCGATGCTGCAGAATTCAATGGGAGGGGAGGGGAGCTGAGGGTCATAGGTAAAGGGGAAATCGACGAATTCACCCTTTCGACCCACACGCTTCCCCTCTCTCTCCTGATTCAACTGATAGAAATGGAAGTGGGGTTCACGCCTGTTCTCCTCGGCATCCGGCCGGAGAATCTCGATTTTTCAGAGGTGCTCTCGAGCTCAGTTTCAGAGACCCTCAATGCCATCGCCGAGTTTCTCATTCCCTTTTTCAACCCTTCTCGACAACCTTGACGAGGTGGGTGGCGCAGCTTATGCAGGGGTCATAGGCCCTGACGATCATCTCTAATTTCAGGTTCAGGTCGTCGTCCTTTTTGTGCCCCTTGTTCAGAAGGACCTCGGTTCCGACCCTGACATGGAGCTCCATGTCGTCGAGATTCTGGGCGGTTGGCGTTATGATGTCGCATTTCTGAATGAGGCCGTCCTTTATCTCGTAATGGTGATAGAGGCTGCCGCGTGGTGCCTCCACAGCGCCGGTTCCCTTCCCCGATGTCCGCTCCGGCTTCGCTATTTTGGGGTCTTTCAGCCTCGAGATCTCGTCAACCAGGGCGGGGATTCTCTCGAGACAATAGAGGATCTCTATCGCCTGAGCCAGGTTGTTATACAGGGGATTTCTCATCCAGCCCAGGCTGTAACAGTGCCTGTAATACTCGCCAGCTTTGCCGGTCAATCTCTCTCCGAGGAGGTTTATCCTGGCCAGGGCCCCCACCATAAATGGCTTTCCTCTGAAACGGGCTCTCTTGGCGAAGGAATGGGACACGACCCTTTCCTCGATCACCGATTTGTACTCCTCCACGTCCACGCATTCGCCGGTGGAGATCATGATTCTATCTCCGACGAATCCGAACTCATCGCCGGGGGGCCTTAAGGCCATGAACACCATGCTCTCTTCCATGTAAGTGGGCATGCGAAGCCCCCTGAAGATTTCCACACCGATCTCAGCGGCAGGAATAAGCTCCTGTGCCGTTTTTTTCAGCTCCTTCAGTTCCTCAGAAGAGGGGAATCGCCCGAAGCCCCCGAGCACCGGGTTTTCTCCGTGAGTCGCCCTGGCAGTCGTTATCTCCATTATCCTGTTTCCGAATTTCTTGAGGGCGAGCCCCGCCTTGACGGCCTCCAGATGGTCCTTCGCCATGTGTACTGCCGAGGGATAGCCGAGAAAGTCGGGGAGGGCGAGAAGGAAAACGTGGAGCGCGTTGCTCTCTATGATCTCTCCCATGTGCATGAGCTCCCTGGTGAGATGCGTCTTCTTGGGAACCTTCACCCCGAGTGCCTTCTCAAGTCCCCTGAGCGCAGCGTATTTGTGAGAAACGGTGCAGATGGCGCATATTCTAGGGGTGATGTTGAGGTCCTCTTCAGGTGTTTTGCCGACAACGAGGGCCTCTATGAGGCGCGGTCCCTCGAAGATCTCCACCCTGACGTCTTCGACCTTGTTGTCCTTCAGGGTGACAGTGATGCCGCCGTGGCCCTCAACTCTTGCGAGAGATTCTACCCTGATTTCCTCGGTCATTTTTTGGCCTCCTCTCCAAGGAGTTTGGAAAATTGCCTCACAAAGGAAGCGCCGGCGAAAGTCCTAATGCGCCTGATGATCTCTTCTCTGGAGTAGTTCCTCTCGAGGAGCAGTTTCATCTCCGAGTTTATGTTCACCTCATCTGCCGGCCCGAAGCATCCCACACAGGGCACGTTGTCGGAAGGACACCTCGCGTTGCAACCTCCCCTCGTGATGGGGCCGAGGCAGAGCTTTCCTTTCATCAGGAGGCACTCGTTTTCGTTCCATTTGCATTCAGCGCAGACGGGATAGTGAGGCAGCCTCGGCGGAATGCCCCTGACGAGCTGAGAATAAAATTCCAGAAACTGCTTCTTGTCGATCGGACATCCCGGTAAGTAAAAATCCACCTTGACGAACTCGTCGATGGGTTTGGATTCAAAGGCTTCTGTGAGCTCTATTTTGCCCTCTCCGTATACCTGTTTCCATCTCTTTTCGAAGTTGCCGTCGCCGAAATACATGGCCTGGACACCGCCGTAACAGGAGCACGTTCCTATGGCCACAACGATTTTGCTCTTCTCCCTTATTTTCTTGAGCTTCTCGAGCTGTTCTTCCGTAGTGATCGATCCTTCTATAAAGGCCACGTCGAGGGGTTCATCTTCGAAATTTGCCCGGTTTGCCATGAGGAAGGACTTGACGTCAGCAGCGTTGAAGATGTCGAGGAGCTCGTCCTCGCAGTTTAGTATAGTAAGGAGGCAGCCCGCACAGCCCGTGAAACCGTAAAATCCAGCCTTTGGTTTGTCAGCCATTTTCCCCTCCTATATCAGGTCTTTCATGTGGAGGACGTCCCAGTAATTGAACACGGGGCCGTCGAGGCAGGTGTATACGGAGCCGATAATACAGTGTCCGCACTTGCCTATGCCGCAGTGCATCCGCCTTTCCAGGGTCATGAGGATCTGATGCTTGGGAATTCCGAGTTTGACCAGCTCATCGATCACGAACCGGTACATGACGGGGGGACCGCAAACCGCCGCGTAGGTGTTCTCCGGGTCTATATCCTCTATATATTTGAAAAGGTCCGTGACGACGCCCTTGTAGCAGGGCCATGTTCCCGTGTCATCTTCGTCCACAGTGAGAAGGCATATCAGGTCGTCCCTCTGCATGAGCTCGAAGGATTCTTCTCTGAAGAGCATCTCGGAGGGTTTCCTTGCCCCATGCAGGTAGTAGACCTTGCCGAAGCTGTCCCTGTTGTCGAGGGCGTAGAGGACGAGAGATCTGAGAGGCGCTGCTCCGAGGCCGCCCACCACTATGATTATGTCGTGACCCTCCATTTTCTCGAAGGGGAAGCCGTTCCCGTAAGGGCCCCTCACGCCGATGATGGCATTTTCCTTGAGCCCGAAGATGGCGTCGGTGACCTTCCCTGTCCTCCTTATGCAGAACTCTAACAGTCCCGGCCTCGAGGGAGACGACGATATGGAGAAGGGAGCCTCTCCGACTCCGGCAAGGGAGATCATCATGAACTGGCCGGGCTTGTAGTTCAGCGTGAGAGCCCTCTGGGTGTCAAGGGGCCTGACCTGGAAAAACCTCACGCTCTCGGTGAGGTCGTACTTTCTGACGATCCTCATGGGTTCAGGCATGAGGGGGTTTCTTTCGGCATTCTCTCTCATACTTTTACCTCCTCGCCCTTGAGAGCCTTTATGACTCTTGCCACGTTTATGTCGGCAGGACAGGTGTCGATGCACCGTCCGCAGCCCACACAGGCCGGTTTCCCGAACTCGTGGCCGAAGCTTTTGAGCTTGTGAGTGTACCAGAGCTTGATCCTCTCGGCCCGCGCTTCTCTGAAGTTGTGGCCGCCTGCAACGAGGGCAAATTCCCTGTACATGCAGGAATCCCAGTAGCGAATCCTCTCGCCCTCATCGGAGGAAAGCTCCGTAATATCCTTCACGTTGTAGCAGGGACAGGTGGGACAGACCATGCTGCACATGCCGCAGGACAGGCAGTCATCCGCGAGTTCCTCCCATAGGGGGCTGTCCCAGGAGAGGACCATTATATCGGGCATGCCCGTGAGGTCATAATAAAGCTTGTACTGGGAGTCTCTCCAGTTCCTCCAGCTCACATATTGCTTCATGTCATCTTCGGTTATGTTCTCGTCGAAGAGGTCGATCCTGTACCTGACAAGATCGTCTCCCAGGCTCGAGCTGACCCAGACGAGGTATTTGTCGTCAAGGTCCGTGAGAGCTATGTCAAATCCCTCCTCCACATAGTGGGTGTTCGTCGATTTCCCGAGGCATTTCTCGTCGGGGACGCAGGAAAGCCCTATGATGGCGGTGTTCTCCCTTCTTTTCTTATAGAGTGGATCGGGGAATCTCTCCAGGTATATTCGATCAAGAATGAGAAGACCGTTTATATCGCATGGATGCAGCCCGAACAGGATCCTGAATGGTACCTCTTCCACGGGATCGGCATATTCGTTGTTGAGCCTGTACTTCAGAACCGTGTTCCTCTGGGGGATAAAGAATTTCTTGGGAGGGAGGATTGTCCTCAGGGCCTTGAGTTCCACTTTGTCCACGTCGTCGATCTTGTCGTAGACGAATTTATCACCCTTCCGGACAGGAGCCCAGAGCTCTCCGACCTTCTTGAGGGACTCCAGGTACTCCCGGAGGTCCTCCTTTCTCATCTTGAAAACTCTCATCGATACCTCCCTTTGTCTTGCCAATAAAAAATCCGGGTCTTTCTGCGGCCCGGACGTCCGTAACTGATTTTACCTTCGCGTCTCATCATTCTATCCCGATTTTCCTCCCATTGTTATAATGATAACCGAAAATGGACTAAATTTCAATATGCATATACCAACATATTGTCTAATTTGCAGTTCGCGGGATGGATTATGAATTTCGAGCGAAGAGGTGTTATAATTATCATAGGCTTGCACGGGCGGAGCGTCGAGGGGAGGGTGAATTCTGACGGAGCTTATAGCACGAATTTATTTGCGATCGATAACGAGGAGGTGTTATCATGAGGTTCGACGGTGTTAAGGTAACTTATTACGGCCATTCGGCCTTCAAGCTGGTTTCCCCGACGGGCAAGGTCGTGCTGATAGATCCCTGGCTCGACAATCCTCTCGCCCCGTCGGGGGCAAAGTCCTCCCTGGATAAGGTCGACCTGATTTTAGTCACCCACGGCCACGGCGATCATCTCGGGAACACTGTGGAGATAGCGAGAAAATTCAATTCCACGGTGCTCGCCATCTACGAGATCTCCAACTACCTGGCCTCTCAGGGGGTATCTAAGGCCGTTGGGATGAACAAGGACGGCACGTATGTCTTCGAAGGGATAAAGGCGACCATGGTCGACGCCACCCACTCGTCTACAATTGATACGGGCCGCGGGACGATCCCCGGAGGCGAGGCTGCTGGTTTCATAGTGGAGTTCGAGAACGGTTTCAAAGTCTACCATACTGGCGACACAGGTTTCACTGGCGTCATGCCCATTATCGGGGATTTCTATAAACCTGACCTCCTGATGATCCCAATAGGTGGGCTTTTCACTCTGGGACCCGAATCGGCGGCCTATGCCGTAAAGCTCATAAAACCCCGCTGGATAATGCCGATGCACTATCGGACTTTCCCGCCGCTCACGGGCACTCCCGAGGCTTTCAGAGAGGCCCTTGACCCTGAATACAGGGAAAAACTGATAGTGCTGAACCCCGGGGAGACGGCCGAGTAGACCTTGACAGAAAAGGCACTGAAAGTTAATTAAATCTGCTGGGCAGCGCCCAGGCGGCCGCGGGAGCTCACGCTTCCGAGGAAAGTCCGAGCTCCAGAGGGCAGGGTGCCCGGTAACGCCGGGGGTCCCGGCTCGAGAGGGCCGGGATACGGATAGGGCCACAGAAACCAGACCGCCCGGCGGCAGCGGCGTTGCCCTGTCGCCGAGCAAGGGTGAAACGGTGGGGTAAGAGCCCACCAGTTCCGGTGGCAACACCGGAAGCTGGCAACCCCCACCCGGAGCAAGGCCAAATATGGGGGGAAGGCGAAAGCCGGGGCTTGGCCCGAGCCCCTTGACCCCCGGGTAGGCCGCTTGAGCTGTGGGGAAACCCACAGCCCAGATAAATGACCGCCGCCCCGAAAGGGGAACAGAACTCGGCTTATGGGTGCTGCCCGGTTTTTTATTCTCAAGGCGATTCCCTATCTACCCCCTCTGATTCGTGAAGATCATACTTCTTCTCAAAATGAAGACCTTGTATCCGGGGCTGTGAAGCGGAGAATTTTTCGAAAAATAAAAACCCCAGGGAGCGGGGACGAACTCCCTGGGGTAGGAGGGGGTGGTTAGATGGGGCTCTGTCGCTCTCAAAAAGCTGTTTTAAACAAGTGCAAAAAAAATGCCAAATAGAAATATAGCTTTTATGCGGGTTTCAGAGCTCAAAGGGTGTTCCGATTTTACATCAGTGTTTCAAAACTAAACAGTTCCTATGTAACACAAAGTCCACACAATTTGCACTTTTGGGTATCGCAGTCCGGAGTTCGCCGACCCTTCTTCGACCTCTCGAACTCCATGCGAAGGAAGTCGGCCCTGACCCCGGTTGAGATCCTGTGGAAGGGGGCCTCTCTCAGATAACGAGGGTCTCTCAGATATCTGTCGGGATCTATCCCCCTCTCTTTCATTTCCCGGAAGAGGCTGCGTCCCTTTTTCCAGGCGGCATATGCGGCTTCCCCCACGGCCCTGTCTCCCCGGGAGAGGACGGCCTGGATCTCAGTGTGGCGGAGGCCCTCAGTCCTGAAGACGACGCCCCGGGGCATCTTTATGCTTTTCAATTTTTTCTCGAGCTTTTCCCTTTCCTCGAGGGGGACGTTTTGGAAGGGGGTGTGAGACTTAGGAACGAAGGGGCTCACGGTGACGGAGATCTGGCCCCGAAAGGCCTTCTTTATAGAAGAGGTGAGCTCCCCTACGGCCTCCACGTCCTCGATGGTTTCTCCCGGAATGCCGATCATAAAGTAGAGCTTCATCCTGTGGAAGCCGGTTTTATGGGCAAGTGCCGCAAATTCTATCAGCTGCGCATCGCTCAGCCCCTTATTGATGGAGTTTCTCAATCTCTCTGTCCCGGCCTCTGGGGCCACGGTGAGCGTTACAAGTCCCCTTCTCTTCAACTCCCTGAGCGTCTCTTCCCTCACGGCATCGATCCTCAGGGAGGAGACGGTCACCCTTGATGCTTCCTGTATCATCCTCAGCATCTCGTCGAAGTGGGGATGCTCTGCGACCGCGCTGCTCACGAGGCCCACCTTCTTGAAGGAGGGAGCTGACTCCAGGGCCTTTTGAAAGTTTTCAAGAGGCAAGAATCGGGGCGGGAGGAAGGCATAACCCAGCAGGCAGAACCTGCATTTGTGGGGGCAGCCCCTCCCCGTCTCGACCAGCAGGGTATCTCCGAAATAAGCCTCGCTATCCAGGAAGGCCGAAACCCCCTCGCTGAGGCTCAGTTCCTGGAGATAAACCCTGGCCGCCTCCTCTTTTTTACCGGGAATAAAGGCCCACTCCCTATCTGCGAGGGCGTCTATTTCGCCGCCTTTCCAGATCTCCATGAATTCCGGGATTATAGCCTCTGCCTCACCCACCGCGATGAGATCGAAGAAAGGAGATAACACGAAGGGGTTTGCCATGGCCGCTATGCCGCCGGCCATGAGGAAAGGCCCTTTTCTTTCCTTTCTTCTCGCGGGAATGCCCACGGATTCGAGGATTTCTAAGGCTTTGACGTAATCCAGTTCGTAAGGAAAGGTGAAGGCGATTATGTCAAATTCAGTGAGCTTTTTGCCCGAGCGAAGCCCCTTCCTTCTGTCGTAAAAGAACATGTCGACGAAACCATAACGGCTGAAGAGCCTGAATAAAAGGTGAACGGCAAGGTTTGAAACCCCGAGCCTATAATTATTGGGGAAAACTACGGCGATCTGTGGTTTTCCGTAGCGGAGTTTCGTCAGCCACTTTCTATCCCCTATTCCTTTCCCTCCTGTGGCTTGTGCCAGCGAAGAAAGGCGGGCTTGTCCCTCTGCTTCCTGAGGTAAGCGGGCACGCTGATGTCCTCGGACTCCGGGGTCTCAGCTCCTTCCTCCTCCCAGTCGAAGAACTGCTTAGATATCCCCGTGGCTATCACCGTTATCTGTACTTTGTCGCCGAGCGATGGATCTATGGCATATCCGAAAACGAGATCGGGCTCCTTGCTGTCTTTGGAAGCTTCCTCCAGGATGAGTGATACGGCCTCTTCAACCTCTTTGAGGGTGAGGGATTCGCCCCCGGTGATGAAGGTAACTATTCCTTTGGCCCCTTGGATCGACACGCCGTCGAGCAACGGGCTGAAGATCGCTTCCCTCGCAGCTTCTTTGGCCCTGTCCTCGCCGGCACCCATGCCCGTTCCCATGATGGCCTCGCCCTTCCCTTCCTGCATTATCGTCCTTATGTCCGCGAAGTCGATGTTTATCACGCCCTTCTGATTTATTATGCTGATGATTCCCTTGACGGCCTGATAGAGGACCTCGTCGGCCATGGCGAAAGCTTCCTTGATGGGGAGCTCCTTTTCCGAGATCTCTATGATCCTGTCGTTCGGGATGACGAGGAGGGTGTCGACTTTGTCGCGGAGATTTCGCAGTCCCTCTTCAGCCTTCTTTATTCTCGGGATCCCCTCGAAACGAAAAGGCTTTGTCACGACGGCGATGGTGAGTGCTCCCAGGTCCTTTGAGATCTGCGCCGCTATAGGGATCCCCCCGGTGCCCGTGCCTCCGCCCATGCCTGCGGTCAGAAACACCATGTCGGAGCCCTTCAGGGCCTTCCTCACCTCATCGGCCGACTCCTCCATTGCCTTTTTCCCAACCTCCGGATCGCCTCCGGCTCCGAGACCTCGCGTCAGAGCCGCCCCGAGTTGGATCTTAACATGGGCCAGGGAGCTGTTGAGTGCCTGAAGATCGGTGTTCGCAGCTATTGTCAGAGCACCCTTCAGGTTTTTCCGCACCATGTGGCTTACAGCATTTGACCCGCCTCCGCCTATGCCCATTACTTTTATTTTCGTGTAAAGGGTTTCTTCTTTTTCGTTGTCGAAAACGAGCATGGCTTTACCCTCCTAAAAGTTTTCTTTTATAAAAATCCACACCTTTTTTAAAAAACCGCCGATTCCGGCCAGACTGCCTCCCTCGTCAAGGCCCGCCTCGTCAGGGAAGAGCTGGGCCATCCTGAGAAGCCCGAGACAGGACGCGAGGGAGGGGTCCTCAACGGGCTTGCCCTCATAGATGAACCCCCAGGGCCTTCCGGGGGAAACGGGCAGGTTGAAGATCTCCTCGGCCACCTCGACTATTCCGGGCATGTTGGACGTTCCTCCCACAAGGAATATCCCCCCGGCGAGCCGATCGGCGAGGCCCGATCTCATTATCTCCTTGTGGGCGAACTCCAGGATCTCTTCGACCCTGGGCTCTATGATGGCGGCGAGGATCTTCTTTTCCAGCAGATAACTCTTCTTGCTCCTTCTGTCCTCGATCTTCACCTGTTCGTCGCTCTTCACGAGTTTGCTGGACGCCACCCCCTCACGGATTTTTATCGTCTCGGCGTGGCTTTTGGAGATCCTGAGGCCGATAGCTATATCGCTTGTGATGTGGTCTCCGCCTATGGGGATAACAGCCGTGTGGATCAGCTCTCCCTCATACCAGAGCGCGACGCTCGTGGTCTCCTTGCCTATGTCTATAACTCCCGTACCCTGGATCATCTCATCCTCCCCGAGGACCGCCAGTGACGCCGCTATGGGCTGAAACACCAGGTTAAGCGGCTTGATGCCGGCGAGTTTCAATGTTTTCTCTATGTTTCGTAGCACCGTGGATTGCGCAGTCACTATGTAAGCCTGGGCCTCGAGCCTCACCCCTATCATGCCCACGGGTTCCTTTATGCCCTTCTGTTCGTCCACCGTGAAGGAGTTCGGGTGGACGTATATTACCTCCCTTCCCGTGGGAACGGAGATGGCCCTTGCAAGTTCGAGGGCTTTTTCCACGTCCTCCTTTTTGATCTCGAGCCCGGGGTTGTCCACACCCACGAAGCCCTTGGAGCTGACGCCGGCGATGTGCTCGCCCGTGATTCCCACGATGGCCTTGTCAATGGAAACGTCAAGTCTTTTCTCCAGTGCTTCCCTCGCCTGTGCGATGGATTCGAGCGCCTTCTCCATATTTATCACCTTTCCCTGTCTGATGCCGCCGCCGGGTACACTCTCGAGGGCGAGGATCTCGATGTTGCCGCTCCCGCGTTTCCCGGCTATCATTGCGATTTTGCCCGAATCCAGACTCAATCCCGCTATGAAGCCTCTGTCTCCTTTAATTCTTCCCATTTTACCTCATGATGACCAGGTTTTTAAATTTGAAATCCAGAGTTTTGAAACTCGTGTCCAGGGCGAGGATCGTGTCGAGGAGGGCGAGCTTTCTCATCAGATCCCCGCTTCCCAGATTCACCTTCCTGTTCCCCGTCAGAACGAGGGTATCTCCGCGCCTTTCGACGAAGACATCCCTTATCCTCGGAAAGAGATCTATAGCCGAGGCGAAGTCCGGGAGGCTGTCCTCAGGCAGTTCTTTTCTCACCTCTGCGACCACCTCAGGCTTTTCCTTCAATGGTGTCGCCCCTTTGTCGGTTCCTTTTCCCGTAAAGAGCACCTTTTTGCCCACGACGAGGGCAACAAGGAGAAGGAGTACGTACCTCCCTATCTTTCTTTTTTTAGTCGTCCTGTACAACGACTATCTCCTCTTCGAGCGATACTCCAAATTCGTCTTTTACCCTCTCCTTTCCGATCTCGATAAGCCGGATGATGTCGCCGTAGCTGGCATTTCCCTCGTTGATGATGAAATTGGCGTGAATATCGGAATAGGCCGCATCGCCTATCCTGAAGCCCTTCAGCCCTGCTTTATCCAGAAGGTAGCCGGCCGGCTCGGCGTTTTCGGGATTTTTGAAGACACAGCCCGCCGAGCGTATCCCATAGGGCTGTTCTTTTTTACGTCTTTCCAGAAACTTTTCTGTCTCTGCCGTGATTTTCTCCGGATCGCCCTCGGCCAGCTCCAGAGTGACCCTCACGACAAGGCCGAGGTCGGGTATCCGCGATCCCCTGTACACGATGCTGAGCTCCCTTGTGTCGGTGTCCACGATCTCGCCGTCCCAGGTAAGTATGGTCACCGAGCGAACGAGCTCCACGATCTCCCTTCCGTAAGAGCCGGCGTTTTTTGCTATGGCGCCGCCAAGCTGGCCGGGAATGCCCGCAAGCGGTTCAAGGCCCGATAGTCCCTCCTTTGCCGCCAGGTTTAAAAGCCTCTGGAGATAGACACCGGCCTCGCAGACCACCCTTCGGCCGCGGACCTCGACGTACGATAGCCTGGAAAACCTTATGACGAGCCCTCTGAAGCCTGAGTCGGGAAGGAGGATGTCCGATCCACCTCCAAGGGGGAGGACCTTCAGCCCCTCCGATTCTGCGAAATCCAGGGCTTCCCTCAGTTCCTCCATTGTCCTGGGCTCGACCATGAATTGGGCCGGGCCCCCTATTCCGAAAGTGGTGTATTTCGACAGTTCAACGTTTTTCTTCAATGTTTCCTCGGTCAATACTTTCATGCTCAGAGCTCTTCCAGCAGCTTTTCGCCCGTCCTCCATACGTTTCCAGCTCCCATGGTTATGAAGAGGTCTCCCTCCTTCAGCGTCTTTAGAAGGAATTTTCTCGCCTCTTCCAGGTCTTCTATGAGATAGACTTCCCTGTGGCCGGCATCCCTGGCGGCGTTGTATATCAGCTCCGATGTCACCCCGGGCAGGGGTTTTTCACCGGCCGGATAGATGGAGGTTATGATCAACATGTCGGCCAGGTGAAAGGCACTGCCAAACCTGCGGTAGAGCCTTCTGGTCCTGGAATAACGGTGGGGCTGAAAGAGGACAATTATCCTTCCTTCCCAGAACCTCCTGGCAGCTTTCAGGACGGCCTCTATCTCAACGGGATGATGTGCGTAATCATCGACCACCATTATTCCCTTTTTCTCTCCCTTTATCTCGAACCTCCGCATGACGCCCTTGAAGCTCTCGAGGGCCTCTATTGCCACGCCGGGCGGTATGTCGAGCTCAAAGGCCGTGGCGAAGGCCGCCAGCGAATTCCTGACGTTGAAGATGCCGGGAACGCCGAGCCTCACCTTTCCCATTGGCTCTCCCCTGACATAAAGGCTGTAGCTGGAGCCGAGGCCCTTCAGCTCCAGCTCGCGGGCCTCGAAATCGGCCTGTCTCGAAAGTCCGAAGGTCAGGACCCTTCTCCTTATTCTGGGGAGAAGGTCCCTCGCTCCCGGGTCATCTATGGAGATCACCGTACAGCCGTAAAAGGGAACCTTGTTGGCGAACTCGACGAAAGCGTTTTTCAAATTTTCCATATCGCCATAAGTGTCTATGTGTTCCTCGTCGATGTTCGTTATCACCGAGATCGTGGGGAACAGTTTCAGAAAAGAACCGTCGGACTCATCGGCCTCTGCCACCAGGTATTCGCTCTGTCCGAGTTTGCCGCCCGTTCCCATTCCCCTTATCCTGCCGCCCACTACAACTGTGGGATCGTACCCGGCGTTTTCCAGAATTGAAGCTATCATCGATGTGGTCGTCGTTTTGCCGTGAGCTCCCGAGACCGCGATGGAGTACTTCATCCTCATGAGTTCGGCGAGCATCTCCGCCCTCGGAATAACCGGGATCTTCTTCTCCTGTGCATAAAGCACTTCGGGATTATCGGGCGGTATGGCCGTCGAGACGACGACAACCTCAGCTCCCTCCACGTTTTCAGGAGCATGCCCGTAGTAGACTTTTATCCCGAGTTTTTCCAGCCTTTCCGTCATATCTTTCTTCTGGATGTCGGAGCCCGTTACCATGAACCCCAGATTATGAAGCACCTCAGCGATTCCGCTCATTCCAGAGCCGCCTATTCCCACCATGTGGATTCTTTGATATTTCCGCCAGATCACCATCTCAGAGTTCCTCCGCGATTTCTACTATTTTAAGGGCTGCCTCAGGTGCAGCAAAGTTTTTGAGCGCTTTGCGCATCGTTTCGAGCTTTTGGGGATTGTCCAGGAGCTTCTGCAGGGCCGTAGCCAGAGATTCGGGGGTCAATTCGCTCTCCTCGATGACCAGAGCACCTCCAACCTCGTGGAGGGCCCTCGCGTTGAGGTGCTGATGATTTCTCTTCGCCTCCGGGAATGGCACGAGGATCGAGGGCACTCCGTGGTAGGCGAGTTCCGCGATCGCACCTCCACCAGCCCGGGAGACCGCGAGGTCGGCCGAGGAATAGGCCAGATCCATCCTCTCTATATGAGGCATCAGCCTGAAATTTTCGCCTCTTTCGCCCTTTATCGCCTTGAGCTCCTCGAAATTCCTCATACCTGTCTGAATTAAGAAGAAAACCTCTGCCAGGAACTCAGTTGCCCAGAGTGCCTTCTTTGCGAGGTTCCTTGCGCCGAGGCTGCCCCCTATGACAAGCACAAGGGGTTTATTCTCTGGGAGCCCCAGCTCCCTGCGGGCGGTAATCCTGTCGACATGAGCCCTGACTCTCTTTCTTATCGGGTTCCCCGTTCTTATGTATTTCGCTCCTCTCAGATACTTTTGCGTTCCCTCGAAAGAGCCGAAAACGGCGCGGGCCCTACCCGCGAACAGGGACGTTACCGTTCCGGGCAGCAGATTCTGCTCCAGGAGGTAGTATTTGACCGAGAGCAAATTCGCCGCTATCAAAACCGGAAGCGTGGCATAGCTTCCCGTGGCTATGAGTTTGACCTCTCGCTCCTTTTTTTCTTTTCGGAGAAAGGAGAGTGCTTCGAAGATCCCGCCGAGCAGGTTGAGGAGACCGCGGGCAGTCTTCAGGGAGATCCCGTGTAGGTGGCCGCTCCTTATCCTCAAGGCCCTGTAGGGAAGTTCGGTTTCGAATTTGGGCCCGCCCAGGAGGATGATGACTTCTTTCCCCCTGTCGGCCAGAGCCTCGGCCACGGCGAGGGCCGGGAATATATGTCCACCGGTACCTCCCGTCGATATCACAAACTTAGTTTCCATCTCAGTATCTTTGTCTCCCTCTTTTTGGCCTCCGATGAGAGTCTGAGGAGAAGTCCCACGGCCGCCAGGTTGAAAAGGAGGGCACTTCCGCCGTAACTCACGAAGGGCAGGGGCAGGCCCGTTGTCGGCAGGAGCCCAAGGACGACTCCCATGTGGGCGAGGGCATAAAGGGTTATCATGAGGGTCAGTCCGAAGGCGAGGTTGGAGCTGAAGGGCTCATCGGCGAGAAGGGCCGCCGTTCTGAACCCCCTTAACGCCAGCACCATGAATAGGAGGAGGACGATCGATGCCCCTATGAAGCCCGTCTCCTCGGCAACTACGGCATATATGAAATCGGTGTGGGGAAAGGGAAGGTAGAGGAATTTTTCTTTTCCCCTTCCTATGCCGCTGCCTATAAGCTTTCCCTCGGCTATGCCTATCCTCGCCTGGGTGACCTGGTAGTTCTCCCTTTCCCCGAGATAACTCTTGACCCTCTTCCGCACGTGGGGCACTTTCATGTACATGCCGGCCGAGAAGATCGCCAGGACGAGACCCGTAAGAAACAGGTAACGTATTTTCACCCCCGCGTAAAACATTATGGAGATGCCCAGGGCGAAGATCAGGAGAGAGGTGGAGAAGTCGGGCTGAATTGCCACAAGGGCAGCGGTTAAGCCCGTGGCTGCGAAGGGAATGGCGAATCCCTTTTTGAATTCCTTTATTTTTCTCATCCACCTGGCAAAGTATTCCGAGAGATAGATTATCAGGGTGAATTTGGCGATCTCCGAGGGCTGAAAGGAGAAAGAGGAAGCCAGGCTGATCCACCGTTTAGCGCCGTGGGAAGCGTGTCCGATTATGAAAACCATAAAGAGCAACGCAAGGGCGACCAGGTGGAGCTGGCCGGAGAATCTCTTTAGAAATTTCAGTGGAATGAAGTAGGCGATGGCGAGCGCCACGAGCCCTATCGCCACGCGGAGTGCGTGGGCTATGAGGTAGTGATAGGGCCCAAGGTTGAAGCCCTTTCTCTGAGCCCAGTAAAAGGACGATGAAAACACGAGGACTATGCCTGCCATAAGGAGGAGCAGCACGGGTGCAATTATCCAGAAATCAAAACTATAGCTGGTTCTTTCCGAGTCTGTGAACCGCATCTTTGAACCTCTCCCCCCTTTCTTTGTAGTTTTTGAACATGTCGAAACTCGAACAACCCGGAGACAAGAGCACCACGTCTCCTCTCTCGGCCTCACGAAAGGCAAGCTCCACGGCTTCCTCCAGGTTCTCGGCCTCCGACAGCTCCACGGTGCCTTCAAAGACGGCTCTCAGCTTGTTCCTGCTCTCCCCGATGAGGATCAGTTTTTTCACCCTCTCCCCGATGATCTCCCTCAGGGGAGAGAAATCCAGGCCCTTGTCCTCCCCTCCCATGATGAGGATCACGGGTTCACCGATGGATTTAAGGGCCCAGAGGACTGCGTGGGGGTTCGTCCCCTTGGAGTCGTTGACGAACTTGACGCCATCTATCTCTCCCACGTACTCAAGCCGGTGAGGAAGCCCTCTGAAGCTCTGAAGCCCCTCCCTTATCTCTTCCCGGGGTGTGCCCATGAGATAGGAGGCGAGGGCGGAAGCCAGAGCGTTCTGGAGGTTGTGAGCTCCGAAGAGAGCCAGCGATTTCGTGTCCAGGAGTTCCAGCTTTTTGCCCTCTTCCAGGAAGATCCTACCTCTCTCTACGTAGGCTCCCTTAACGGGCTTTTCGATGCTGAAGTAATGGACTTTCGGCCTTGCAAGTGCATCGAGTGGCCGCACGTTGGGGTCGTCGTAATTGAGAATCAGGTGATCTTCTTCTCTTTGGTTCTCAAAGATCCTGGCTTTTGCCTTTCTATACGCCTCGAAGGTCACGTGGCGGTCAAAGTGGTCCTGATCCAGATTGAGGATAAGGGCAACCCTGGGCCTGAAGTCTATTATGGTTTCCAGCTGAAACGAGGAGACCTCCACCACGAGTGGGTTCTTCGCCCCGTTCTGCGATGTCAGGGGATTGCCTATGTTTCCGCAGGCTATCGCTCCGTCTTTTCTCATTATGTGAGCTATCCAGGAGACAACGGTGCTCTTCCCGTTGGTTCCCGTCACGGCGATTATGGGAGAGGACACGAACCTGTAGCCCAGCTCCAGTTCGCCCATCACCGGTATTCCTATAGCCCGAGCCCTCGTGATCCACGGGTTTGTCAGCGGGACTCCGGGGCAGGGGACTATGAGGTCCGAATTCAGGATCCTGTCGGAATGGCCGCCTTCCTCGAAGCGAACCCCGAGCCTTTTGAGCTCTTCCTGAAGGTAAAGCGGAATCCTTTTCGCCTCCGACAGAAATACGTCAGCTCCGAGTTTTTTAAGGAGGCGTGTCGAAGCCACGCCCGACTTTCCGGCTCCGAGGACAGTAACCCTCAGCCCGCCTATGGATTCTCTGAAGCTCTTCATCGTATTTTCAATGTGGAGATGGCAATTATGGCGAAAACGAGCGAGATAATCCAGAACCTGACCACGATTTTGGGCTCAGCCCATCCCTTTTCCTCAAAATGGTGATGCAGGGGAGCCTTTTTGAAAATCCTCTTCCCGCCCGTGCTTCTGAAATAAGCCACCTGAAGGATAACGGACAGGGCCTCGATAACGAGGAGACCCCCTGCCACCGCCAAAAGTACCTCCTGTTTGGTGAGGATAGCGAGGATGCCCAGGCTTCCTCCCAGCGCCTGGGAACCTGTGTCGCCCATGAATACCTCGGCTGGATAGGAATTGAACCACAGGAAGCCAGTGAGGGCTCCTATAAGGGCTCCGGCGAATACGCTGAGCTCACCGATCCCGGGGATATAAAGTATATTGAGGTAGTTGGACAGGATGCGGTGTCCCGTGACATAGGCGACAACGAGCATCACCGCCATTGGAGGTAGTGATGCTCCGGCTGCCAGCCCGTCGAGCCCGTCGGTGAGGTTGACAGCATTGGTAGTCCCGACAAAGACGAATATGACCAGCAGGAGGTAAAAGACGCCGAGCTCCAGGAACACGTTTTTGAAGAAGAGCACCTGGGTGGAAGTAGCATACTCCGTCGGATAGAGCCTGTATATGCAGAAGAGGACGAAGACCGAGAGGATAGTCTGGTAAAGGAGCTTGGCTTTTTGAGAGAGCCCTCCCTTTTTGTGGCCCCTCTTTTTCATTCTGTCGTCCACGTATCCCAGGATGCCCAGATAGAGGAGGACGAAAAGCGACAGGTACACGAAGGGGTTCCAGGGAATGGCCCACAGAAAAACGGAGATCAAAACGACGGGGAGGAAGACGAGGCCCCCCGACGTTACTGTTCCTTCCTTCTTTTTGTGACCCTGAGGCACGTGTTCCGAAATCCTCTCGGTGTGTCCCGTGTTTTTCATTTTTTTGATGAAAACCGGAAGCAAAAGGAGGGTCAGCACGAAGGCGGTGAGAGCAGCCGAAAAGGTCCTGAAGCTTATGTACCTGAAGATGTTAAAGGCGAAGAACTTGTCCCTTAAAGGAAAGAGCAGCTGATAGAACATCAGATTTCCTCCAGCGCCTTTTCTATTTTTTCGAATTCCATCAGCCTGGATGCCTTGAGGAGGATCCTGTCCCCGGGCCTCAAGAATTCCCTGAGAAATTCGAGGGCTTCCTCGAAGTCAAGGAACGAGAACACCTTATCGGCACCGGCCTCTTTTGCGCCTCTCGCCAGTTCCCTCGCGAGGGGGCCTATTGCCACCAGTATTCTGTGTCCCGTTTCCGCGAAGATCCTGCCCGTTTCCCTGTGCAGCCTCTCCGCTTCTTCGCCGAGCTCGAGCATGTCGCCGAGGACGAAGACATTTCTCTTCGAGTCCGTTTCGGGGAAAGCCCTGAAAAGCTCAGCCATCGAATCGGGGTTCGCGTTATAGGCGTCGTTTATGACCTCGAATGTGCCCACCTTTCTCCTCTGCATCCTCATCGGGGGGGCCTGAAAGCTCCGAAGCCTCTCACCGATCTCCTCCGGTTTCAGTCCGAGCCTCAGGGCGACGATAACGACTGCGAGGGCGTTTTCAAGGTTTCCCGGGCCGGGTATAGGGAGCCAGTATCGATGCCCTTCGACTGTAAACTCGGCTCCTCCCCCCGAGAGGACGTAGCTCTCGGGCCTGAAAGTCCCGTTTTCGAGCCCATAGAGGATGACCTCACGCCCTTCGGGGACACTCTTGGCGAATATCTCATAGTGGGGGCTATCGGCGTTGACCAGGGCAAATCCACCCTCGCTGAGTTTTTCGAAAAGTCTGGATTTCTCGCGGGCTATGGTTTCCATGGATCCGAGATATCCCACGTGCGCCCTTCCAACTCTTGTCAATAAGGCGATGTCCGGCCGCAGGATCTCTGCCAGTTTCTCCATTTCCCCGATTTTGCTTATGCCGGCCTCAGCGACGAGGAATTCCGTGCGGATGTTTGCTCCGAACACCGTGAGAGGCACGCCCACGAGGTTGTTGAAGCTCTTAGGACTCTTTTTTACCGAAAATCGGGCCTCGAGGACGTGAGCGAGCAGCTCCTTCGTGGTCGTTTTACCCACCGATCCGGTGATCCCGATGACCCTTGTTTTTTTGAGCTGTGAGCGGTAATGAGCTGCGAGCTTCCCCAGGGCATTCAGCGTATTATCCACCTTTATAACGGGTCCGGGTCCCTGATAGCTGTGGGGGACCACTGCCCCGCAGGCCCCCTTTTTCAGAGCATCCTTGACGAAATAAACGCCGTCGAAGTTTTCTCCCTCCAGGGCGAAGAAGAGCTCGCCCTTCTCGATCGTCCTGGAGTCGGTGGAGATGCCCGTCACGGGTGCAGCTGGATCGCCTCCCGTGAGAACGCCTCCTACGATCTCGGCTATGTCTTTAAGCCTGTAATTCATGGCAGCCTCTTCCTGATCGCTTCGAGGGCGACTTTGCGGTCGCTGAAGGGATAGCGCACGCCTTTTATCTCTATGTAGTTCTCGTGTCCCTTGCCGGCTATCACTACCACGTCGCCGGGACCGGCCTGACCTATAGCCCAGTAGATGGCTTCCTCCCGGTCGGGTATGACGATGTAGTTAATTCCGCGAAAGCCCTTTTTTATGTCCTCGATTATGGCGAGAGGGTCCTCGCTCCTGGGATTGTCGCTGGTGACAACCGCATAATCGCTGAGCTCCTCGACGACCTGAGCCATCAGAGGCCTTTTGCCCCTATCCCTGTCGCCGCCCGCCCCGAAAACCGTTATGATTCTCCTCGGGTTCAGCTTTCGGACTGAGGTGAGAAGGTTTTTGAGTGCATCGGGCGAATGGGCATAGTCCACTATGACCTGAAAGGGCAGGCCCTGCGGAGCCAGGGCCTCGAACCTGCCGGGCACCCCTTTGAGCCCCGCCAGGGCGGCCCCGCATTCTTCGAAGGTCAGGCCCGCGACGAAGCCCACAGCAAGTGCAGCGAGGGCATTGTAGGCGTTGTGCTCGCCAGGCATAGAGAGCTTCAGGTTGCCCCGGAAGAGTCCTGCTACCTTTATCTCGAGGCCTCTTATGTCCGAACGGAGGATCTCAGCCGTGAGGTCAGCGTGCCTTGTTATCCCATACGTTATCTTTCTTCCCATGGCGGCTTCTAAGAAATAGGACGAATTGGGATCGTCGATGTTTATTATGGCCGTTTTGTCACCGGCTATCTTCTGAAAGAGCTTGAGCTTTGCCTCTCGATAGTTTTCGATGGTCTTGTGGTAATCCAGGTGGTCCCTGGTGAGATTGGTGAAGACAGCCACGTCGAAGTCTATGTGATCAACCCTGTGCAGGACGAGCGAGTGAGAAGAGACCTCCATCACAGCGAATTTGCCGCCTCTGTCCAGGATCTCCCGCAGGTAGCGATGGAGGTCCGGGGCCTCAGGTGTAGTCCTCTCTGCCTTCAATGCGTGACCGGGGAAAACGTACTCTATCGTGCCCAGGAGGCCTCCCTCATCGCCCCTCGAAGAGAGGATCCTGTGGACCATGAAGCTCGTGGTCGTTTTTCCGTTCGTTCCAGTTATACCCACCACGAAGAGGTCCCTGGAGGGGCTGGCGTAAAATCTGTCCGAGATCAGGGACAGAGATGCCCTGGAATCAGGCGTGATCCCGTAGGGCAGGGTGGTGTCAACATCTCTCTCCACGAGGAGGGCCACAGCCCCCCTTTCCTCCGCCTCTCTGATGAAGTCATGGCCATCGGCCTTCTCACCGCGTAATGCAGCGAAGAGGTAGCCCCTCTCCACCTTCCGCGAGTCGTAGGTTATCCCTGTCACTTCGACCTCACGGAAGTTTTTGATCTCAAAGCCCTTAAGTAGTTCTGAAAGTTTCATTGCCCTTTAGTTTAATTCCGAAGCCCTGCCAGTTCAATGTACTCCCTCGCCAGGATCTTGAGCGCGATCTCCCTGAAGAGGGGAGCGGCCACCGAACCGCCGAATCTCCCCTTTTGGGGCTCATCGATCACGACGTTGATCAGGTATCTGGGGTTATCGGCGGGAAAATAACCTATAAAGGAAGTCGTGACCTTGTCTCTGCTGTACCTGTGAGTCTGGGGGTCGACTTTTTGAGCGGTTCCCGTTTTTCCTGCCACCTTGATCCCCTCGATCTTAGCAGCAATTCCCGTTCCTGAGTCCACCACCTCGGTCAGTATATCCGTCAGGAGCTTCGTCACGGTGTCGGATAGAGCTTTTCTGACCACGATCCTCTGTGGAGGAATGTAGATTTTGTTGCCGAAATCTACCCTTTTTACAAGTTTTGGGGTTAAAAGGTAGCCTCCGTTGGCAATTGCCGAATAAGCAAGTGCCATCTGGATTCCGTTCACCAGGATGCCCTGTCCCATCCCGAAGTTAGCAGTGTTGATGGGTTTCCATCGCGATAGTGGCCTGAGTCTTCCAGTGGATTCCCCGTACAGGTTTATTCCAGTTTTGCAGCCAAAGCCGAGGCGTCTCGCCATCTCATAAAGCCTCCTGGGTCCCACCTCCAGCGCCAGCTTCGCAGCCGCCACATTGGAGGAATGAACGAGGGCTTCCCTGTAAGTCGTTTTTCCCATTTTGTGGACGTCCCTGATCCTGTGTCTCTGAACTACAACGAAGCCATCCTCTGTGTCCACGCTGTCCTCCGGGGTTATGATGCCTTCCTCGTAGGCGACCGAATAGAGGACGATTTTGAAGGTGGACCCCGGCTCATAGGGGTCAGTTATGGCCCTGTTTTTCCACCTGTCATGAGGGACCCTGAGCGCATCGGGGTACGGATAACTCGGATAGTTGGCCAGGGCCAGTATTTCGCCGTTCTGGGGGTTCATTATGATCACAAAACCCGAGCGGGCTTCCGTCTCGATTACCCTTCTTTTGAGGGCCTCATAGGCCATTTCCTCCAGATCGGAGTCGATGGTGAGGTAGAGATCGGCCCCCCTCAGGGCGGGCGTTTCCTTCAGCATAGAAAGGTAGGACCGGTCGTTCGTCCTGAGAAGTAGTTCTGATCCAGGTTTTCCCGAGAGAGGGTCCTCAAAGGAGTATTCGATTCCCTCAAGGCCATGCCCGTCCCTTCCCGTGAACCCGAGGAGAGACAGGACGGCCTCGGATATGGGATAATCTCTTCCCCAGCTCCGCCGCACGTAGAGTCCCTCTATCTTTCGGAGTTCATCTTCCAGATTGAAGGGCACTCCGTCTGCCAAAAGCAGGGCTTTCCTCCTTCCGAGTTTCCTTCTCCTTCGGATCCCGAGTCGCCTCAGGATTCCCTTTCTGTCCTTGATTCTGTCCTTGATCTGGTAGAGCACGATGGCGGGCAGATTGAGAGCGAGGGGCCGCCCGTTTCTGTCGAAGATCTCACCTCTTTCAGCAGGAGTTTTAACCTTGACGATGAACTGACTTCTACCGAGCCTGCGCCACCGTTCCCCCTTTTTTGTAAGCTGGAGCATAAACAGATTGGACAGAATAGCGACCCCCGAAAGGAACACGAATATCCTCAGGATTCTCAAACGCCAGGTCACCTTTTAGTTCTCCTTCTTCCGGGAACCTGAGCCCCAATTCCCTTGCTTTTTCCGATATGCGCGCGAAAGAGCTGAGAGAGCTGACCTCGCTCCTTAAAAAAGCCACCTCCCTAATCAGATCTGCCTTCCTCTTCCTCAGCTCCATTACCCTTTCAGCTTCCCTGATCGAGAAGCTATTTTGCAGGGCGAGGAAGAGGAGAAGGAACGACAGCCCCAACGATATCGTCAAAAAGAGCCTCATCTATATCACCCACCTTTTTGATGGCCCTGAGTTTGGCGCTCCTTGCCCTCCTGTTTCTGATGATCTCATCATCGGAGGGGACAACGGGCTTTTTGTACAGGGCCTCTACCCCGGGAAGTTTGGACAGGGTTTTTACGATCCTGTCTTCCAGAGAGTGATAGGAAATGACGGCGAGTATGCCGCCCGGCTTCAGGACCTGCAGGGCCTTAAGGAGTCCCTCCTTCAATGTGCCGAGCTCGTCATTCACCAGGATTCTGAAGGCCTGGTAAACTCGCATCTTGGCTTTAAGGAGGTGCTGCCTTCTCACCGCACGCTCTATGGCCCTGTTCAGGTCCACGGTCCTTTCGAGAGGGGCGGCGTCCCTCTCCTCCCTTATCGCCCTTGCTATTCTTCTCGCAAACCTTTCCTCCCCCAAAAGCCGAATGACGGATTCAAGTTCTTCAACGTCAAGCCTGTTGATATAGTAAAGAGCGGGCCTGCCCGAGCTGGGATCGAACCTCATGTCGAGGGGCTCGTCCTTTCTGTAGCTGAATCCCCTGCCGGAGCCCTCGAGGAGAAATGATGACAGGCCCAGATCGAAGAGAACGCCGTCGACCGGGCCAATTCCCAGCTTCTCCGCTATATCTTTCATCTCGGTGAAGCTTCCCCTGTAGAAAACAACGTTCGCGGAGCTCACATTTTCTTTTGCCTTTTGCAGGCTCTCGGGATCCTTTTCGAGGGCCAGGATGAGTCCTCGAGGCCCGACCTTTTCGGAGAGGGCCTTCGTGTGCCCGCCCAATCCACAGGTCGCATCGATCAGGATTTTTCCCTCGAGGGGCTCGAAGGTCCTCAGGACCTCCCGAAGCATCACGGGCTCGTGGTACGCATCGCTTTTCTCCAGCGAGTCGAATTCCATTCCCGACACGAAACGGAGAAGCTCGAGCCTCTCAAGGCTTCCGTAGAATTTGATGGGGTTGCCTTTCCTCAGGATCTCCCACACCCTGGGCAGAAGTTCCCTCGCCATGGAAAGGGTGAAAAGCGGATATTCGCTGAGATCGATCACTTCTGCTCTCATAGCGGAAACTCCTCAATTTCTTCTTCGTCTTCCGATTCTTCCATATATTCCCTGTATTTCTCGGGGTTCCATATCTCGAACCAACGGGGCATCCTGGCGAAGAAACACTGGTCCTCGAGCCCCGCATATTGTGCCAGATGTGACGGTATCCTTATCCTTCCCTGGGGATCGATTTCCACCTCCTCGACCTCTCCCATTATCTTTCTGATTTTCTTCCTCACGGAGGTTTTACCCAGGGAAGCTTCCTCGAAGCGGGCGATGAGCTTTTTCCACTCCTCCTCGGTGTAGACATAAATGCAGGGGTCCAGTCCTTTTGTCAGGTAGAGGAGCTCGCCATATCGGAGATCGCGCCTTATGGAGAAAGGGATCGCGACTCTTCCTTTCTGGTCCATTCGGTGGAGTCTGCTGTTTCTCTTTCTACCCTTGTTCACCACTTTTCACCACCTTTCACCACTCAATATAAAAAATTCGGATGGATTTGTCAAGGACTTACCCTGTGGAAAACTCACCGACGGGCCCGTTAAACCCCTAATACTTGCAATTGAAAGGATTTCGGAATTATACTTTTCACAGAAAAAGGGAGGTCCAGAATTGGAAACGATGAAAGCCATTGTGAAGGAGACCCCAGGGCCCGGGGCGAAAGTAAAAGAGGTCCCACTTCCTGAACCGGGTCCCGGGGACGTTCTTATTAAAGTGATAAATGCATCCATATGCGGCACAGATGTTCACATCTACACGTGGGATCCCTGGGCAGCGAGCAGAATAAAGCCGCCCATAATATTCGGCCACGAATTTGTGGGTGAGGTCGTCGAGGTCGGCAAGGATGTCAAGTCGGTCAAACCCGGGGATTATGTCTCGGCGGAGACCCACATAGCGTGCGGACACTGCTATATGTGCAGGACAGGAAACTCTCACATCTGCCTCAACGTCAGGATACTCGGCGTGGACGTCAACGGGGCCTTTGCCCAGTATATCTCCGTTCCCGAGGCAAACGTCTGGAAAACCGACAGGTCCATACCTCCTGAAATAGCCTCCATGCAGGAGCCCTTTGGAAACGCCGTTCACGCCACTCTGATAGAGGATGTGGCGGGGAAGACGGTGTCGATTTTCGGATGCGGTCCCATAGGGCTTATGTCCATCGCGGTGGCCAGGGCATCGGGGGCATCCAGGATCTTCGCCGTTGAGCCTCACAGGATGCGGCTTGAGCTCGCGGAGAAAATGGGTGCCACCCACCTTATCGATCCCGAGAGGGACGATCCCGTTCAGGTTATCCTCGATGAGACCGGGGGAGTGGGCGTCGACGTCTTCCTCGAGATGTCTGGCAATCAGAAGGCCATTGAGCAGGGCATGAAATCCCTCAGAAAGGGTGGGAGAGTTTCCTTCCTCGGGATTCCCGGGGGACCGATCACTTTCGATTTCGCAAATGACATAGTCTTCAAGGGTGCCGTCATGTACGGCGTCAACGGCAGGAAGATGTTCGACACCTGGTACAGGCTAACCGAACTTCTGAGGAGCGAGAGGGTGGACCTGTCACCCCTCGTGACTCACAGGTTCGGTTTCGACGATATACATAAAGCCATGGATCTTCTCATCAAGAAAGAGGCCTGCAAAATAGTTTTGACGCCGGAATAAAGGAGGTCAATATGGGGAAATTAGATTTTCTGGTTGATGAGGTAGAGGCCCTGAAGAGAGAGGGCCTTTACACGACCATAAGGACCATAGGTAGCCCGCAGGGAGCCTGGATAGTTGTGGACGGGAAGAAGGTGCTGAATATGTGCGCGAATAACTATCTGGGCTTTGCCAACCACCCGAAGCTTAAGGAGGCGGCGAAGAAAGCCATCGATGATTTCGGCGTGGGTCCCGCTGCCGTGAGAACGATAGCCGGCACCATGAGCCTTCACCTGGAACTCGAGGAGAAACTGGCGAAGTTCAAGGGCGCCGAGGCCACCATAAGCTTTCAGTCAGGTTTCAATGCAAATCTAGCCACGATTCCGGCCATAGTGGGGAAGGAAGATGCCATCTTCTCCGACGAGCTGAACCACGCGTCGATAATTGACGGGTGCAGACTCTCGCGGGCCACGATAATTCGATATGCCCACAGGGATCCGGATGACCTCGAGAAGAAGCTTCGGGAAGAGGGAGGAAAATACAGGAGGAAGCTCGTCGTCACCGATGGAGTCTTCTCCATGGACGGCGACATAGCCCCTCTTCCGGAGATCGCCGAGATAACCGAGAAGTACGATGCCCTCCTCATGGTCGACGATGCCCACGGCGAGGGAGTTCTCGGGAAAGGTGGAAGGGGAATAGTGGATCATTTTGGTCTGCACGGCAGGGTTCACATCGAGGTCGGTACCCTTTCCAAAGCCTTCGGAGTTATGGGAGGATATGTCGCGGGGAGCAAAGCTCTCATCGAATTCCTCAAGCAGAAGGGACGTCCGTTTCTCTTTTCGAGCGCCGTCACTCCCGCCGATGTGGCCGCCTGCATCGCTGCCGTGGACATCCTCATGGAATCCGATGAGCTGGTCAGAAAGCTCTGGGACAACG
>JAGGUL010000051.1 GCA_021158525.1 Candidatus Hydrothermota bacterium
CAGCTCTGCGAGTGCAGTGGCAAGTTGCCTCAACGCTGGGTTTTCACACCACCTTGCACAAGTTCCACAATAGACTCCACAATAACCTATCAAATCTGCAGGCTTCATAATCTCATCCTCTTAACTTACGAGCATTTCATATAACGTCTCGAGTGTTTGCGGAGTTGCTGAAGGCAATTTAGCAAGCATCGCAAACACACTGTTAGCCGAAGTTTTGCATTTACTCGTCAATCTGATTGATCTTCCGGCATACCTGTTTTTGTTACCCATTTCTCTAACATTAAAGTACAACTACCATCTTCATCGTAAATAGAAAGATACTTTTTGAATTCATCATAGGTAAAGAACCTACCTTTGTAGTTCCTATATATTTCTTTTATAAAATTACACCAGTTCTCCTTGCCAATTTTACTTCTAACTTTGTGCATAATATAAGGACCTTTTTTATAAATAACAATACCGCTTTCCTTCATTGGGTATTTAATATCGATTATAGGAACGTCTTTTTCTGTTCCAGCAATAGATTTATACTTTTCCAATTTACTTTGTAATGCTTCGTTCAAAGTATTTTCTCCCTTCGTTTTCTCAAGATACATAAGACGAAAATACTCTGTCAAAGATTCCTCAATAAACCACCGTCCTCTGGTATCAGATTTAACATACATTCCTGCACCGCACCATTGATGAGCAACTTCATGGGATGGCCATTCATTTAAGCCTTTGTTGAAATAATGTATAAATGGAGATCCAATCATTATGATAGTACTTAGCGATTGAACGAACGGAGCGTCAGGAATTTCTATTAGTGTTAACTGGTTATGCTCATATTCTCCGATAAGTTCGTTATAGAACTTAAATGCATCGCAAGTTTCGGCAATAATTTCTTTTACAATTTCTGTATCCTTTGAAGAGAAATAAAAATTAATATTTTTGCTGTCGATATTTTTAACTGTTTTAGTTATAGATTCTGATTTTGCAATGATTAAGGGAAATGAAGGAAGAGGTTTTTCACTTTCCCATATAAATTGCAAGTATTCAGGAAAGATTTCCTTTACTTCTAAATTCCCGACAGAGAAAGCAATATAACCATTAGGAATTTGAATTACAACTCTCCATCTGGCAATATCATCATATTGAAGAGGGTACCAACGATCTTCTCTCCGTAAAAATACCATACCATTTTTTAATGTATTAACAGGCAAAGTGTAGTCAAAATCAATAGTCAATTCTTCCTTTGACTTCAATTCAGGAGGAACTATTAAATTCAGAGTATCTTTCTCAACAAAATAATAAGGAATGTTAATCTGGTCGTTATTTATAGTACATTTTATAGACATTATCGTCGCGTCAGTATTTAGTAACATTTTAAACTCATCAATAAAATTCACTTCCTTTAATTCTAACTTAGCCGTTATATGTAAATTATTATTCCGTAAATCCCAGTTTACAATAACATCATAAGAAGTTATATCTATCTGATGGGCTTGACAAAATGCCTTTTGGGCTATAATGGCAATTACAGTGAATATTACGATTTTCAAATTATAATAGTGCATATATTCTCCCTTCATAAAATTTCGGCTAACGATTCCAGCATAAAAGAAGTCCTGAGCGACAGCGAAGGATTTGGGTGAGTGCCGCAAGGCACGAACCTTTTATGCTGTGTTAGGCGAAGGCAGGTTCTCTCTGTCATGTGTTTCCTTGTTGATTATCACCTTTTCTACTGGGCCTTGGGAATATATGTATGGTTTAGTAATACTTACCTCGATACCGACATTCCATCGCCCAGCCATGTTGACTAATTCTTTGTTTTCCCCAAACCTTTCAGGTTTTGAACTTGCATTCCATTCTTTTTCTATTTTCATGCTTATTCCTCCTTTTGCCATCCAGAATTAAACGTAAATTTCTCAAATCCTGCTTGCGGTAGCGATTGAATAAGTTGCTGCACAGCGAGTTGAACAGCATTATTTAAAGAGTGTTGAACAACACTACTGACTACTTTTTGGACTATTGTATTAATTTGTTTTTGGCTAACATTTGGAGGTAAATTAGGAATGTTGATTGTTGGTAGATTAAGATTTGTAAGCTTTAAATTTACCTGTGGAGGTACCTTTCTTAATCTTCTCACCCGTATACTTGTTTTTAAAATATCGAATCTTTTGACGCTCTCTACACAGGCGAGATTTAAATCTGTCCATGTATGTTCTTCCAGGTTGTTAGAGATAAGATATTCTTCTGGCTTAAAGGGATCCTCAAGGTGAAATAGTTCCCTATATTCTTCATAGAGTGCCCAAAGTTCATCAGCAGTACCAGCCTCTTCAGCAGTCTTAACTTGCTTGAGTCCTATATATTTCAAGGCTTCAGTACGGCTAATAGCATGATTATGTGAATAAACCTCTGAGGAAATTCTCCTAATAATCTCATGGTTCTCCTCGTCACTAAACGGATTTGCTCTTGTACTCAATAGCCTCAATGCTACAAGCTTAGTTTCCTCAAGGAGTCTGCTTACTGTGCCCAATGCCAAAGGATGCACGTGGCTTGTAAGCAATTCAAACCCTTTCATTTTCTCATCAGGTCGTTCACAGCCCACTTTTTCCAGTAAAGCAAAATAGCCAGTGACATCCTCCACGGAGATAGGTAACCTCTGGTGCGAATCTTTCTCTGTTGGATTATATGGTCCGCTAGTTATAGTTATATCAATTGGACCCAATTCTGCTTTTTTAGTCATTACAATTTCATCCGCTCCCAGTGCAATTACAGTCGCTGCACTGTGTGCCCTATAAGGTATTAAAACGCTAAATGAGCCTTTCTGACAATACTCTCTAAACATGGAAACAATAGCCCATGGAACATCACTTTGGCCACCGCGGCTGTATATGAAGAAATCTAACTTCGTCCGCTCTTCTTCTCTCAGAGCCAAAATATGCTCATGGATTAACGAAACTACATCGCCTGCAATTTGGACACTAAGACCTGGCCTATCACTGGTAACATAGGTAATAACCTTTGATCCGCGTTTCTTTTCAATTTCCTGAATTATCTCTTTTCTTTTTTCTCTTGGCATTTCATTTCCTCCTTTCGCCTAACTCGTTCATATCCGAATTGTTCGCATATACATCCCTCTGGATGACTATTTTTTCTCTAATCAACTTCCTTCCCATCTTAAGGTTATTAAGTGGGTTTTTTATTGCAGAAAGATTCTTTGTGCTTACATGAGTATAGATTTTTGTTGTTTTGCTGTTTTTATGCCCGAGTATCTCCTGGATGTAACTTAGATCAGCCCAGCTTTCCAGAAGATGCATTGCAAATGAAGGTCGTAAAGAATGGGCTACAACCTCTTTTTTAATTCCTGCCTTCCTGCACGCCTGCTTAAAAATTGCCTGTACAGCCCTCACAGTTGAATGTTTTCCAGTTTTTGCACCTTCAAAAAGCCATCTTTTAGGCTTATATTGCTTTGTCTCTGAATATTCGGTGATTTTCTCGCAGATTATCATTCCAAAAGCCCCCATACCATCGCCTTACATGTGCTACCCACTGTACTAACCGCTTATTTCGTCATTCTTGTTCTTAATGATAAAGCATGCCGGGTTTATATTCAAAGACAGCGGTGTTCCTTGAGGACGATTTATTTGAAAATGGTTCGTTATGGCTGGCAAAAGGGATAGCTATCACTTTAACTCAATTAAAACAGACGAAAGGAAGTTAAAGAAACGGCCAGCTCCTAGTATCCTTTAATGCACATAGACAAGGCTTCCCCTGGGGGCGAGGATAATGGCGTTTGCCGATGTAATTACGCCCATTGCAGTCGATCTACCGAGCAGAAAGGCGTGAAGCCCGATTCTCAAGAAGGTATTTCGACAGATGGGGCGCCCGGCTTCGCCGGGCGCCCCATGACAAAACCCAACAGGTATCCTATCTCGCGATCACGAAGCTCTCTGTCAGATCTCCGGCTTTTAACAGGTAAACTCCGGGCCTCAGTCCGCTCACGTCGAGGTTCAGAATGGCCTCGCTCCTCACGGGAAACTCCCTGACAAGCCTGCCGTCGACGGAATAAATCCTCACGGCATCGGGGGTTTTATCCGGGAGAACGAAGCTGAGGCTGTTCCTCGCAGGATTTGGGGATATCTTCAGGCTCCTCTCTCCTCTGCCGGGTCCCTCTGCCACGTCTGTCGCGCCCGTGTATCTCGCCACTATTCCGCCGTTCGTCATCGCGATCCCGTTATTCACGTCGTAGAAATCGATTCCCCAGATCCATTGTGTTGTCGGGAAAGTTGAATCGGGAGCCCATGTGTTGCCGCCGTCCTCAGTGTAATACATCCCGCCCTGACCGCCGGCCCAGGCATGGAGCTCATTGACGTATTTTATCCTGTAGAAATCGGCATCGGTCCCCGTGGTGAGGGGCGTCCATGTCTCGCCTCCGTCCTCGGTTTTCATGATGATGCCGTCGTATCCGGCTATCATCCCGTGGAGGGCATCGATGAAGGAGACGCCGTAAAGGTGAACTCCGGTCGGCATGGTTGCTGTCCATGTGTTGCCGCCATCTGTGGTTCTGAGGAAGGTTCCGTATTTGCCCACGGCCCATCCGTGAAGCTCATCGACGAAGGTTATGCTCTTGAGGTCATTCGTGGTTCCGCTTGTCTGTGTCACCCAGGTGTTGCCTCCATCGGAGCTGTAAACGATGGTGCCGTTCTTTCCGGCGGCCCAGACGTGATCAGGGGCAACGGCCGCAATTCCCATGAGATCGTCAGAGACGCCGGTGCTTTGGGAGACCCAGGTTAAGCCTTCGTCTTCTGTGTGAAGCACGACCCCGTCGTTGCCGCAGACCCAGCCGCGCTCATCTCCTATGAAAGAAATGCCCCAGAGCCATCCGTTGTAGCCGCTGTTCTGCCTCTCCCAGGAATAGCCGCCGTCGGTTGAGTGTATTATGGTGCCGTAATTCCCGACACCCCACACCTTTTCGGCCGAGGTGAAGAGGCTCCTCCGCAGTCCTGAGCATGTGGCATCGGCCAGCGAGGTCCAGGAATTTCCTCCATCGGTCGTCTTGTATATCGCCCCTCCGGCTCCCACTACCCAGCCGGTGTTGGCGTCGGTGAAATAGACGTCCCAGAACCAGTCATAGGAAAAACCTCCCTGGTTTTCCCAGGTAAGGCCACCGTCGGGGGTGTGGATTATGGTGCCATCGAGGCCCACGGCCCAGACATTCAGGCTGTCGCCCAGCGCCATGGCGTACAGGCTCTTGCTCGTCCCACTGCTCACAGAGACCCAGGTTTGGCCTCCGTCTTCTGTGTATATCAGGGTTCCGAGAAGCCCACAGGCCCATCCCTTCAGGGAATCGACGAAGGCCACTCCGTAAAGGGTTCTTGTAGTGGGAGTTGATTGTATCACCCAGGTATTGCCGCCGTCCGATGTGTGGACCACCGTGCCGTGTCCGCCCACAGCCCATCCGTGAAGCTCATCCACGAAATATATCTCGTTCAGAGCGTAGCTTGTGCCAGAGGTCTGGAAGGTCCAGGTGGCCCCTCCGTCCTCGGTGTGAAGTATTACGCCGTGGGAAGCTGAAGCCCATCCCTTGTTGAGGTCGTGGAAATAGATAGACCGCACCCTCTCGCTCGTTCCGCTCGTCTGTGATGTCCAGGTGTTTCCTCCGTCGGAGGTGTGGAGAATGGTACCGTCAGTCCCGCATGCCCAGCCGTTGTTCTCGTCCACGAAGTAGAAATCGTAGATGTCTCTGGTAACCCCCGAATTCTGGAATGACCAGGTTGCCCCTCCGTCTTCCGTGTGTCTTATTTTGCCATCGCTCTCACCGGCCCAGCCGTGGTCTCCCACGAAGAACACCGCACGTATATAGCCCCCTGTGATGAACTGCCAATCCCCCTTGAGGGGGGAGGCGGCAAGGACGATGGCGCACAACGTCAACAGGTATTTCATAGAGCACCTCCCTTCATGTTTTGATATCAAGTCTCAGGTTTTAAAAATAATTCATTTTCGGCTACTGTCAAGACAAGGGGAAAAGGCATTGAAAACAGGGGACTACGGGCGGTTCAAAGTCCGCGTTCTTCCAGAAAACGTTCGATATACTTCCCTATCAGGTCGAATTCTATGTTGAGGAGGTCCCCCCTCTTTCTCTCCCTGAAGCTCGTGTTTTGAAGGGTAAAGGGAATGAGGGCAACGCTGAAGCCCGACGGTAGGAGGCTCACTACAGTGAGGCTCACGCCGTCTACGGCCACTGAGCCCTTTTCAACGAGATAATGCATGTACTTTTTCTCGGAGATCGATATTTCCCAGAGGGCTCCTTCCCCTGTTCGGGAGGTTTTTTCCAGTTTTCCCACGGTATCCACATGGCCCGTGACGAGATGTCCTCCGAACAACTTTTCAGGCGTCATGGGCCTCTCGAGGTTAACTCTCTGACCTATTCTCAGGGATTTTCCGAATTTGGTGCGGCTGAGGGTCTCGTCTGACAGGAAGAGTTCGAACTCTCTCCCCCTTATCTTTTCGACGGTGAGACAGACGCCGTCCACGGTGATAGAATCTCCCGGCGCCAGTTTCAGGTCGAAATCGGGCATTATCTTCAGCCTGAGTCCTCTCCCCACTCTGATTTTCGTGGCGATCTTGCCTGTCCCCTCGACGAGGCCAGTGAACACTAAAACTTTCCTCCGTTCCAGAGTTTCATGGCGCTTCTGACTCTCTCCATGGTTTCTGAGGTCACAACCCGGGCTTTCTCGCTCCCCTCCCTCAGGATGTCTTTTATCGTTTCTACGTCTTTTTCAAGCTCTTCCCGTTTCCTCCTGAAGGGTTCCAGGTACTCGATCATTTTTTCCGCAACCCTCTTCTTACAGGCCACGCAGCCGAGTTCGCCCTTTTCGCAGCTTTCCCTGATCTCAACGGTTTCCTCGGGGTTAAAGATTTTGTGGTAGGCAAAAATGGGGCATCGGTCAGGATGACCGGGATCCCTGAGCCTTATCTTTTCGGGATCGGTGTAAGTACTCATTACTTTTTTCCGCAGAGAATCGGGGGGCTCTGAGATCAATATAGTGTTTCCGTAAGACTTGGACATCTTTCTCCCGTCGGTGCCGGGAACCTTCGCAAATTTAGTGAAGAGCGGCTCCGGTATTGGGAAGACCTCTCCGTAAAGGCTGTTAAATCGGCGTGCTATATCCCGGGTCAGCTCTAAATGGGGAAGCTGGTCCTCACCGATGGGCACAACTTCGGCCCTGTAAATCAGAATGTCGGCAGCCTGGAGGACGGGGTACCCCAGGAAACCGTAGTTAACGAGATGGCCATAGGGAAGTTCGTCTTCTGATCCGCTCAGGGCTTTGAATAGCCCTTCCTGAATCCTGTCTTTGATTTTCGCCCTCAAAACCTGAACGAAATCCTTATTCTCAAGCTTCTGAGGCGAATATTCTTTTTTCATGAGCTCCATGAAATCCTCGGCAGCGAGCAGGGCCGCCGAATCTATAGATTTTTTTCCTTTATGGGACAATTCCGAAGTCCTCAGTTCTGCAACGTACTCCTTGAAGGTGGGATTTCTCAGAAGTCTCGATAAGGTGACCAGCATGGAAAAGAGGAGGTGCAGTTCGGCGTGCTCTTTCACGTCAGATTGCACGAACACAACAGATCTCTGCGGATCGATGCCGACTGAGAGCCAATCTATCACCATGTCGATGATGTTCTGCCTGAGGTCCTCTGTGTTTTCATAATTGGTAGTGAGAGCGTGCCAGTCGGCCACCTCAAAGTAGCAATCGTACTTATCCTGAATATCTCTCCACTTATGGAGTACTCCGAAGAAATGTCCTATGTGCAGCTTTCCCGTGGGTCTGTTCCCGGAGAGAACTCTCTTGCGCATCTCTTACCTCCTCTTTGCCTTTTAAAATAACTTCGACCGGCTTGCAAGTCAAGAATCTCAGAAGAAATAGGCCGACAGGAAATTAAAAAGAAGGAAAAGGAGCAAAAGAAGAGACAGGAGAAATTCCCACTTCTTACCCTCGATCTTCGAATAAAAGCAGATGATTAGAAGCCCTGCAAAGGGGGTGAAGATGAGGAGATAAATGCCCATTTTTATCAGAAAGTCGCTGCCAGACAGGAGGAGGTCCGAGATCCCCGCTATCATCAGCCCGAGGGACAGCAGGATAAACAATCGAAGGATTCGTGACAGGTATCTTCCCGTCATTTTAGGGCCTCCAGGAAGAGCTTCAGGGCCATCAGGGCGAGGACGAGCGAGAAGATCTTCTTGAGGAGGAGCGGAGCCGCCCTCTTTATGACCCTTGTGCCCAGGTAGGCACCCCCTATCACGCCGAGGACCACGACAGCGGCAACGGGATAATCCACATCGCCACGCGCCATGTAGTGCACAGCACCGGCTGACGACGTCAGCCCAACCATGAATACAGAGGTTGCGGCAGCAGCTTTGAAGGGCAACCCGACGAGGAAGTGAAGTATGGGAGTTTTGAGGACGCCGCCTCCTATGCCCACGAGGCCGGAGAGGAAACCGGCCGAGAAAGACGCCAGGGCGGCGAGTATCAGGTTCTTCCTGCTCCCGGGGGTCGATTCGTCCGGAACGGCCTGGCTTTTCCTGAGCATGTTGCCTGCCACGTAGAGGAGTACAAAACCGAGGACGGAACCTATGTACTTCGAGGGAATCCTCGAGGCCAGAAAGGCGCTCAGAGCGGCACCGGGGATAGTGGTTGTTTCCAGGATAAGAGCCAATTTCAGGTCCGTCATTTTCCTTTTGATGTAGATCCCGGCCGCGGTCACCGATGTCGCAGTCACGCCCAGGAGGCTCGTTCCAACCGCTGTTCTGACGGGCAAATGGACGAAGACTATGAGGGACGGAGCTATAAGTACGCCTCCGCCGATCCCGAGCAGAGAACCCAGCATGCCGGCGAGGAAGGATATAAGAAAAATAAGCAAGATATCGGGCATCCAGCGAAGATAATAAGCCATTCCCCGGTTAGTTGACAATAGAGAAGGTGGGAAGGATAATTTGACACATCAAAAGGAGGAAGGTTATGAAAAACTGGAAGTATGTGATACCTCTCCTGATATTCGCCTTTATAGCTGTCATCACATGCAGCAAAAAAGAAGAGGAGGCGGGTGTCAGTTGGACCATCATCGGCTATTTCGATGGAAACAACAACCTTGACATAAGTCAGAACAACACGTCCTTTACCATAGAAGACGTCCATGAGTTCGAGGACGTGGGATCAACGGACAGGGTAAAGGTTGTGGTGGCTCTGGGCTCGCTCAAGACCGGCGGCATCGTGAAGTATTATCTCGTGGAAAAGCACGAAAACGAACTCCCCGACTCAATAAGCTCTCCAGTGCTTCAGAATCTCGGGACCAAGGACATGTCCGACCCTCAGACTCTCAGGTCTTTCATAGAATTCGCCGTCAGCAATTATCCCGCCGATCACAACATGTTGATAGTCGACGATCACGGCGGAGGCTGGAGAGGGGTCTGCGTCGACGAGCAGAACGGTGCCGGGGATATGATGACCCTTCCCGAACTCAAGGGCGCCATACCTGACAACGTGCATTTGGACATAATAGTTTTTCATGCCTGTCTTATGAGCATGGCCGAGGTCGCCTATGAGCTCAAGGACAAGGCAGATTATATGGTGGCCTCGGAATTTACGCTGCCCATGCAGAGCGTTCTTGGGCCCGGTGAATGGTACCAGGCTTTAGCGCAGAATCCCGACATGAGCGCTGAGGAGTTAGCACGTAAGATAGTGGAAGCCGTATATCACGCCGGGGAAAACAAGGGAAAGACTGTGCACATGGCGGCGATTGACCTTTCAAAGATGACGGCTTTGGGCTCGAAAGTGGCCGATTTCGGAAACGCACTGGTCACCGAGTCCGGTAATTACTGGAACGAAGTGCTCGATGCCTGGAACAACACCCATTACACGCAGTACGATGATCCTGCCTTTGTCGACCTCAGGGAATTTGCCAAAATAGTCAAACAGGAGCCCCACATAGGGAATATTCCTCTCATCAAGAACGCCGCCGATTCTGTCGTCAGCTGCATCAACAGCGCTGTCCTCATGACGATGACAAATGCAGCGGGAATCACAAGAGGCGGGCTCACAATACATTTTCCTTCCAGCGAGGACCAGTTCGATTCCACAAATTACGTGAAATTGGCCTTCAAATCCACCAACTGGTACAGCTTCCTGTCGAATTTCATCCACTCCACCGGAGGAGGCGAGACCGTCACCATATCGGGAACCGTAACCTGGCCCGGCCATAACCTCACGGCCAACTGCGTGGCTTTTCTCGACACCAGCCACACGAGTGCCATAGTCGGAATATTGCCCACGCAGGTGGACCCACAGACGGGTCAATATACCATTCAGTTCCAGCTCCAGGGTACTCTGGAAGCATACATAGAGGCCTGGGACGATGCCAACGGCAACGGCGCCATGGATGCAGGGGACGGCCTGGGCTTCTACGATGCCAATGGGAATAGCCAGTGGGACGATATGCTGCAATTACAGCCCGGCCAGACCATATCCAATGCTGACATCACGCTCTACACGCTCTCGGGGGAAGAGGCGGAGAAACTGAAGGCGATAAAGAGGTAGTTTTTCAATTTCGTCTTTGTTTTGGGGGGAGTGTCGCCCCGAGTTTCAACTCGGGGCGACACTCCCCCTTATTTTTCCTATGGACATTTCGGTGAATTCGCGTATTAATAACCTCTGATAACGAAGGTCTGAAGCATTATGCCCGAAAAAGCCTTTAACGGAGGTTATAGATGAGTTGTCCTTCGAAAATCCTGTTTCTCTTTATCCTGAATGCTCAGTTTCTATTCGGATTTGTGGGTAAAGTTACTTTCGACAAAGGAGATCTGAGGTTTTCGAAGAAATTGGGTTACGATTTCATTTCCCTAGGTGATCTGCCCTACACGACGGAAAAGGGCAAGCCGGCTCTCCCCTATAAGATCGTGAACGTGGCCATTCCCGATGGCTTCACTGTCCGCGGCGTTGTGGTCCGAGATGTGAAGGCCGAGGAAATACAGGGAGAGTATCTGTTGATGCCCGTTCAGCCTCCTGTCACGACCGAAAATCGGATGGAGATCCCTTTGATTCCGCCCGATCGAGCCGTTTACAATTCATCGGAGCTATATCCCGATGAGTCCATACGCCTTCTTGGGGTGGGCGATATAGCTGGGCAGAGAATAGCCAGGCTGCAATTCTTTCCCGTCAGGTATCTGCCGAGAAGGAGAAAGATCGTATTTCAGAGCGAGATCGATTTTGAGGTCCTGACCGAGCGCGGCGAAAGAGCCCGGGGGATAAAATTAACTGATAGGACCAGGCCTTTCTACGAGAGCCTCATCAAATCGCTGGTTGTGAACCCCGGAGAAGTGAGGCTCAGACCGGGAGACGAGAAATCTCTCGTCCTTCCTCCAGGGGACTACGAGTATGTCGTGATAGCGCCGATCAATCTTCAGATTGCCTTTTATCCTCTTATCAACTGGAAGATAAAGAAAGGGATACGGTCCAATGTGGTCACGACGAGCTGGATATTCAACAACTATGAAGGTGCTGATGGCGCAGAGAAGATCAGGAATTTCATACAGGATGCCAATGAGACATGGGGGGCGGTATGGTTCCTTTTGGGAGGCGATGCAGAATACATACCAGTGAAAAGCCGTTATTACGTGGGAGAGTGGGTGCCGGGCGACTATTACTATTCGGATTACGACGATGACTGGCTGTCGGAAGTCTTTGTGGGAAGAGTTCCCGCCGAGAACCTTTCGCAAGTTCAGATTTTCGTGGACAAAGTGCTGCACTATGAGAGAGAACCTTCCCCCGAATATCTCTCGAGGGTTCTCTTTATAGGAATGGACCTCGATCAGTGGACTCCGTCGGAGGAATTGAAAGAGACCATAGAAAACGATTATGTCCTTTCCTTTTTCGATGTAATGGAGGTATACGACAGCCAGGGAGGAAACCACAGGGAGATAGCCCTAAACGCTCTGAACTCCGGGCAACACATTGTGAATCACTCAGATCACTCCGATTGGGATGAACTCGGTGTTGGCTATGTGAATCACGAATGGCGTCTTTATGAGGCCGACATCGATGACCTGACGAATTACGGCAGGCCTTCCATTTTCTATTCTCTCGGATGCTGGTCCTGTGCCTTTGACGGTGACGAGGACTGCATTGGAGAGCATTTTGTTGTCTACAATCCCAATAAAGCAGGCGTTGCTTATCTGGGCAACACGAGGTATGGGTGGTATAATTATGGAAACATTTTCGTTTATTCGGGGAAAATGGACCTGGAATGGTGGAGAAGCCTGATGGTTCTGGGAAGAAGAAGACTCGGGGAGATCCTCGCCGATTCCAAGAACAGGAACTATCCCGTTGACGACTACTACAGGTACATTTACCAGGAGTTGACCCTTCTCGGAGATCCAGAGATGCCGGTCTGGACAGGCTACCTGGGAGAGATAGAGGCCGAGTTCGACGACACCATATCTCCCGGCTACAGAGATTTCACCGTGACCGTCACGTCGGAGGGAGCGCCGCTCGACAGCGCTCTCGTATGTCTTTACAAGGGGGGAGAGGTCTATGTGACCGGACTTACCGGCGCGGACGGGAATGTGACCTTTCAGATCGATCCTGAAACCGACGGCATTCTATATGTCACGGCGACGAAATACAACTACCGCCCTTTCGAGGGCCACTCCCTGGTTCTTCAATGCGTGCCCGGAGATGCAAACGGAGATGGGTTGGTTTCGGCATCCGATATAGCTTTTCTTGCGAACTACCTCTATTCAGCAGGTCCGCAACCGTCGACCTGCGGCGATGTCAATGGCGATTGCCACGTTAACAATGCCGATTTAACATTTCTTGTCAACTACTTGTATTGGGGAGGAGAATCCCCTCGCCTGCCCTGCAGCAACAGGTCAGGGCTCAATGCAAGAAAGGAGTGAAGGATATGGGGAAAAGCAAGGCGGGATTTCTTCTGGCCTCGATCCTCCTTGTTCAGGGGGTCATGGCCCAGGAGGGAGCAAAATACCTGATCATATCCGCCGATCAGTTTCTTGAACAGGCCGAAGAACTTGCCCGGTGGAAGACGAAAAAAGGGGTTAAGGCACGTGTGGTTCCGCTCTCCGAAGTGGGGAGTTCCACCGTAGCGATCAGAAATTTCGTCGTGGACGCCTACAATAACTGGGATATCAGGCCCGAGTATCTTCTTCTTTTCGGGGATGCAACGATAATTCCATTCAAGAGCTATAACTTCACTTTCACCGATTGTTATTACACAGACGTGGATGGCGATCTTTACAACGAGATCATTCCCGGCAGGCTTCCCGCCTCTGACACAATCGAGGCAAGGGTTATGGTGGAGAAGATACTTCGATACGAAAGGAATCCCTATATGACCGATACAACGTGGTTTCTTAAAGGGCTTGGAATAGTCAGGGAAGACGGCGATCCGGACGATTCGGTCTACTGGGGCGACATTAAACATGCCGCTTCGCTGATGATCGATGCCGGTTTCGTTCACTTCGACACTTTTTCCTATTACAGGGGGGATAACTGGCAGGAGGTAAAGGCTGCCATAAACCAGGGAAGAGCTTACGCCTATTACAGGGGATCGGCGACCTGCCTCTGGTACACGCCTTTCTATTTCCGTCCCAGATTTCTTCATAACGGTTTTAGGTTGCCCGTGGTCATCTCTGCCACGTGCGGACAGATTGACCCTTATGAGAGCGATTGCGGCGAGCAATGGCTAAAGGCCGGGTCCCTCGATGAATTGAAAGGGGCGGTTGGATTTGTCGGCACCACTACATCGGGGATGGGGCTAGCTCTTTACAGGAGCAGCTGGTCCCGCGGATTTTTAGACGCTGTTTTTCAATCGGATACGACGGTCCATTTCGGCAGGGCCGTGGAGGCAGGCCGGCGCAGGGTCTATGAGACTTACATGGTGAGCGCCGAATACAGGGGGCTTACATGCCTCGGAGACCCCGAGATGAACCTCTGGACATCAGTGCCCCACCCTCTGCGAGTGGAGCATCCTCAGTACTTGATCGAGGGACATGACGATGTCACCGTGATGGTGAAGGACCACAATGGAATTCCGGTAAAAGGAGCCCTCGTGTGTCTGATGCAGGACACGTCGATTTACGCAACCGATTGGACCAATATCGAGGGGACCGTTGACTTCTCTCTCGATATCAATTCGACTGACAGCATCTCGGTCACCGTGACCTATCGGAATCACCTTCCCTATGAGGAGTATATTCGCGTTCTGACCTGTTTGCCCGGTGACTGCAATGGCGATGGGTCTGTAACGCAGTCTGACCTTGTGTATCTCACGAATTTTCTCTTTTGCGGCGGACCCGCTCCCCCGATGTGTGCCGATGCAAACGGCGACTGCAGTGTCACGGCAGCGGATCTGAATTACCTCGCCGCGTACATATTCGGCAACGGCCCAGAGCCCCTGATTCCCTGTTCAATTTCCGGAAGATAAAAAATTTTTCTGTTTGGGGTCAGGTCGTGCAGGTTGCACGACCTGACCCCACATAATTTATTGTGAGTCAACAACTTTGCGGATTATCCGGCGTGCGTCTGAACGCCTGTTGTCGATTTGTGGAAGTTTGATGCTTCAAGTTTCTGAATCCCAGGGTGATATATCATCTCATTGGGGATCGGCAGATCTGTTGTGCCTCAATGAACCTGGTTGTTTCCCGTTAGGCACAGCGGGTGTCTTTGTAATGTTTTGGTGTTGAAAGAATTAGCTGGGGTCGGGTCGTGCGTGTCGCACGACCCGACCCCGGTGGGAGGTTCCACTGGAAAGTTCTGGATCTTTTTGCCTTAGGTAAATTGTAGCCGGTTCCGTCCTACACTTTCAGCTTTTTACCGTATTCGAAGAGGTTGCCTGCCAGGTAGATGTCGAGCTCAACCTTGCTCATGGGCCTGCAGTTGAGCACGGAGCCGTCGGGCTCGACCCTCAGCTCGCCCGTCAGTAGGTCAATCGATACAGTCATCCCGTTATCAAGTTTACCTTCCTCCACGGCCTTTCCCAGTTCGGGACAGGATACAACGGGCAGGCCCGAATTGACGGCGTTCCTCCTGTATATGGCTCCGAAGGACTCCCCCACTATGGCCGAGATCCCCAATGCGAGAAAACAATCCACAGCGTGCTGCCTCGATGAGCCGGCGCCGAAATTCCTCCCCACGATGAGGATGTCGCCCGGTTTCGCCTTCTCAGGAAAATCCTCGTAACCCTTCAGGTTGTTGAAAGCGTATTTTTTCATCTCCTTCCTGTCGGTGATGTGCAGGTAGGCGTTGTGGTAGATCTGGTCGGTATCTATGTCCTCTATGAGCCTGCCCTGCTCATCCTTTATGACCCAGATCCTTCCCTTCAATGTAGTCGGTTTCTCCATCACAGGACCTCCTCCGGGCTTGCTATTCTCCCGAGGAGGGCCGACGCGGCGGCCACGAGGGGACCGGCCAGGTAAGTGGGGCCATCCCCCTGCTTCCCCGGGAAGTTCCTGTTCGAAGTGGATATCTGGACCTCGCCCTTTCCCGTCATTCCGATGTGTCCCTGGGCACAGCCTCCGCAGCTCGGATTGGCGATGATAGCCCCGCTCTCGTAGAGATCCTGAAGCACTCCCGAGAACAACAGTTCACCCCAGACCTTTCGGGTCGCGG
>JAGGUL010000083.1 GCA_021158525.1 Candidatus Hydrothermota bacterium
ACTGAATGCACCCGTCTCCATCGTTATGTAAAGGTAAACCTGATAGGGATCGGGACAGGCCGAATCTATGGATATCTCAAAAGGCGTGGCCGACTGAACGACCGAATCGGGAGGTATGTCACCATAACCCGCAGTGTTCTGAGTTATCGATACGTAAGGATCGGAATCCATGGAAAGGGTAGCAGTGGCATTGTAGGCATAGGCAGAGCCGATGTTCTCTATGAGGGCATAGAGCTCTATGTCCTCTCCGGGTGCAGGCACGTGGTTGGAATCGGGATCAACTATTATCCTGTCGTAGTACTCGAGGACGGGTTTCCTGACGACGACAGAGGGGTGAGACACCCAGGTGTCACCCTCAGAACTGTATATATTCAGGTCGAAAACAACGGCGTAATTGTCAGGCGTCGAGAGGTCCACATCGAACTGGTAAGACGGATTTCCGAGAAGGGAATCATCGGGCTGAACGGTCCCGTAATAAGAACTATCGGAGACCACGCTGACATAGGGATCGTCGGAAGGAAGAAGGGCGTAGACCCCTGTGGCAGGGTCATTGCCGAAGTTCTTAAGCCACACCCCCATGTTGACCCCCTCGCCGGGGTTAATGACTCCGTCAGAGTTGCCCGGATTGCTGTCGTCTATGACCTGACCGACCGCGAGAAGATAGGCTCCGCTCGGCACCGTCACCACCACATCTCCCTCATAGGGTATCTTGTTGTACGCCGTCACCGTGAGGGTTATGATTCCCGGCGTTGTGGGGGGATCGTCCATAGTTATAACGGCGTGTCCCGAGGCATCCGTCACACTATAACCGTAGAGAACCCCGTTTCCGTAAAGGGCAACGGTAGCGCCTTCGACGCCGGCAACCGTGACCTCATAGGTATCGGTGCCGACGAACAGAACTCCCGCATGATTGACGGTCATCTCCTCGGGAGTATCCGTTCTGATGATGCCGGAGCAATCGCCGAAGAGGTTATACTGCTCCATGATCTTGATGTCTTCGCCGGTGCCAGCGTACTCATCCATTGCCTTCATGACGCCGTCAAACGCCAATCCTCCGAAACTATGTTTTATGTCGGATACCATAAGATGTATTGCTTCCATCTGCATCACGCAGGGCGGAACCCAGCTCGCCGAGGTGGAGGAGGCATACATTCCCACGGCTCCCCTCGGGTCCGATTCGCTCCCTGCTCTGAGCCAGGCCTCAGCGAAGCACTCGTCGTTGGTAAATCCTCCATTCAAACAGGCCACATCTATGATGAAAGGCATCTTATAGCCGTTGGAAAGGGCGTGGACGTCGGAGTTTGAGAAGCCCGTCGTGCCCCAGGATGTGCCGGATCCGTGGCCGATGTAATTTATTATGCTCCTTCCGGCGTTTACCGCAGCGTAAACATCGCTGGCCGAAGCTCCGGGATCGTAAATCTGATCGATTTCCGTGTAGTTATAGTTCAAAAGGCTGTCCCTCAACCATTCTGCCCTCTGCCAATCGGGTGGAGATCCCTGGTCGCTTGCGATCCCCGTTCCCAGATGATACCAATCGGCACCGGCATCCGGGTACCTTTCGTAGCGAATAAATTTCGTTACCTGGTATGAGATCGATGCTTGAGTCAGTCCCGATATGCGTGATATAAAGGCATCGGGGTAATGGTCATTTCCCTCGAGCTTGACATAACAGGGATCTGAGGGGGCACCCTCGTAAGAACCGTAAAGGGTGGGTATCTGCTGCACGTCACCCACCAGGATCACGTAAGTCACGCCTTCATTGTTATATTCGCCCTGAATGTAATTTTTTATGTTATCCCCTCCTGACCCGGTGGAATCGGGATAAAGGGCCAGTTTTGTCGGTATTCCCTTCTGCATTTTCCATTCCACCAGCGGCTCGACGGCGGAAACGAAAGCAGAAGGGGCTATCACGAGTAATCTGCCTGGCTCAGGTATCATGTTATATTTGGAGGCCGCCCTGTCAAAGTTGATGAAGTGGTCACGATAAATGTTGAGGAAATCCTGGCTGATCTTCTCCGACCTCTTCCTCACTTTGACATTGACACCCCCTCCGTCTGTGTAGCGCACTTCTACCAGAAGGTGCCTGTGAACCCTGAGGGTATTATCGGAAGGATTGTACTGGAAGGGATTAAACCTGACCACCACGCCCCTGAAATCCCGAAGGATATAGGGAGTGCCTAGGTCAAGGATTCTCTCGGGATAATAGGAATCACCATTATAAAAATCGGAGAACTCATAGGGAACGGTGGCCGGATCCACGTCTCTGTTAAAATGCCCTTTGGAGGGGATGATCGGGGGTGTCTTCCTCTCGAGGAATCTGTCCTCTTTAATCGAAAAACTTATGTCTGCCATGTCGGGGACCACGATGCTCCTCGCTACTTTCGGGAGATCGGGCATTCCCTTTTCCAGTATGGGAGTCGCTCCCGGAAGAGTAATTCTGACATATCTGGACCCGTCGAGCATCACCTCTTCCTCATAGTAGCCCTTCAGGTTAAAACTCATGAGTGTCACGCGCTCGTTTGATTGTAGAACCTTAACTTCAACAGGGGCACCTTCAGGACCTCCGAGGGAGATCCATCTCGGAGCGCCGGCCAGAGTTGTAACAAATGCCAGCGCCAGAACAACATACATCACCTTATGCATAGCTGACCTCCTTGAATGTAAACTCTAAGGGAGAAACCTTAGGTTCAAAAAACGATCGGAAAAGCGCTTTGAGATAGTCCAATAGTACCGAGGGAGGTAGAGATTGTCAACCTTTTCAGGCTGATGTCAAACGAAAGCTCGAAATAAGAACCACGAAAAACCTGCATCACAGAGAAGAGCCACTGAACTTGCGCTCAGCGGATCCCAGAAACCTCGATCGTTCTTGAGAGTCCAACACCACTACCTTATAATGAGTTGACTCAGGGAGGTGTTCTGAATTGGAAAAAAGAGAAGAAGAATTTTTGACTCCCCGGGAAATAGTCAGGGAGCTCGATCGTTATATTATCGGCCAGGAAAAGGCCAAGAAAGCGGTGGCAATAGCCCTGAGAAACCGGTGGCGAAGGATTAATGCTCCGCCCGATCTCAAAGAGGAAATAACCCCGAACAACATCCTCATGATAGGGCCCACGGGAGTCGGAAAAACGGAGATCGCCCGAAGGCTCGCTGCCCTCGCCAGGGCTCCCTTCATCAAGGTCGAAGCCACAAGGTTCACGGAGGTCGGATATGTCGGACGCGACGTGGAATCCATGATACGCGATCTCGTCGGAATAGCCGTTAACATGGTAAAAAAGGAAAAGATGGAGGAAGTCAGGGAGAAGGCCGAGAGAATAGCGGAAGAAAGACTGATAGACATCCTGATGCCAACACCTTCGGGATTACAGGAAACTGATCTCTCTTCGTCACGGGAAAAGATAAGGGAGATGCTTCGGGATGGGCTTTTCGAGGATCGTATGGTGGAGATCGACGTGGAGCAAAAAGTCGCCCCTTTCTTCGAGGTGCTGTCTTCTTCGGGAATAGAAGAACTGAATCTGAACGTCCCTGAGGCCCTCGATGCCCTTTTCCCTAAATTCCGGAAAAGGAGAAGGGTGCCCGTAAAAGAAGCGCGAAAAATGCTGGTACAGGAAGAAGCCCAAAAATTGATCGACATGGATGAGGTTATAGAACAGGCCCTCAAAAGGGTGGAGACCTCCGGCATAATCTTCATCGACGAGATCGACAAGATAGTGGGAGCTGGATCGGGGCATGGCCCCGATGTCTCAAGAGAAGGGGTTCAGAGGGACCTGCTGCCGATCGTGGAGGGAAGCAGCGTGATGACGAAGTACGGAATGGTCAGGACAGACCACATTCTGTTCATCGCGGCAGGTGCCTTTCACAAGGCGAAGCCCTCGGACCTGATCCCGGAGCTCCAGGGACGCTTTCCCATCAGGGTGGAGCTGTCAAGCCTGACGAAGGAAGACTTTGAGAGGATCCTCGTGGAACCTGAAAACTCTTTAGTCCGTCAGTATAAGGCACTCCTCGCATCGGAGGGCGTGGACCTCGTTATCACCGAGGACGCCGTGAAGACCATCGCAGAATACGCCGCTTACGTGAACGAGAAAACCGAAAATATCGGGGCGAGAAGACTTCACACTATCCTCAGCCTGGTGCTCGAGGACTTCCTCTTCGAGATACCCAAGCCCGGCCTCACCGAGGTGATAGTGGACGGCAAATACGTGGAGAGAAAACTTCAGGGAATCGTGGAGGACGAAGACCTTTCGAAATACATACTTTAGGGAGGTAAAAAGTGAGGAGAAAGCCGGCAGTAGCTGGTGCCTTTTACCCTGCCTCCGTTCATGAGCTAAAAGAGCTCATCAAAGAGCTCCTTTCGAAATCGCCAAGAATTCAGGTCGAAGGCGAGGTAAAGGGCCTCATAAGCCCCCACGCAGGCTACGTGTACTCGGGGATAGTAGCGGCCTGCGGCTATAACCTGTTGAATGGCAAAAAGATAAAAAGGGTAATTCTCCTGGGCCCGAGTCACACCGCCTACTTCCGCGGAATCGCCCTTTATCCAGAGGGAGAATGGGAGACTCCTCTCGGTGTTGTTCCCATCGATGAGGAAACGGCGAGAAAAATACTGAAAGTAGGCGGGCCTTTCTTCGAGGCCCCCCACCTTCACGAGGCGGAACATTCCCTTGAGGTTCAGATTCCATTTCTCCAGAGTGTTCTCGGGAACTTCACCGTAGTCCCTCTGCTCTTCGGCTTCGGCGATACCGAGGACTTTCTGGATGCCGCCACTATTCTCTCCGAGCTCGCCCGGGAAAAGAACACGCTCCTCCTCGCGAGCTCAGACCTTTACCACGGTTATTCCTACGAGGAAGCGGTTGAAACAGATAACTACACCCTGGAACTTATAAAAGAGGGAGACCCCGTTAAATTTGCGAGGGCTCTCTCCTCCGAAAGGGCTCAGGCCTGTGGAGGCTGGCCGATCGTGACCCTTATGGAAACCATGAGGAGAATCGGCGCTGTCCCGAAGCTTCTCTATTATGCGAATTCGGGTGACGTGACCGGAATAAAGACAGGATACGTGGTCGGCTATGGATCATTGGCTTTCGTTGCGCCTCACGAGAATAAGGAAAAACTATCGGAAGATGAAAAAGCGACTCTTCTCAGGATAGCCAAGAGCAGCGTGGAAGCAGCCGTACGAGGAGCTCCTCAGAAAACTGAAACTCCCCCTTACGAAAGGCTCCACGAGAAAAGGGGGGCCTTTGTGACCCTGAAAAAACAGGGACAGTTGAGAGGTTGTATAGGCTATGTGTTGCCCGTCAAGCCCCTTTACCAGGCCGTCAGTGACGTGGCTGTCTCAGCCGCCCTGAGAGACCCGAGATTCCCGCCCGTCACACCCGAGGAACTCAATGAGCTGGAATACGAGATCTCGGTCCTGACCGTCCCCCGAAAGATAAAGAACATCGAAGAGATAATCCCGGGACGGCATGGTCTCATTATCAAAAGGGGCTATTTCGAGGGCCTGCTGCTCCCCCAGGTGGCAACGGAATACGGATGGGACAGAGAAACTTTTTTAAAACATACCTGCCTCAAGGCAGGCCTCGAGCCCGATTGTTATCTACACCCGGATACGGAAATATATGTTTTCGAAGCAGAAGTATTTAACGAGGCAGATATCCTGAAAAGTGCTTGAAGAGCGAGTTTTGAAGGATGTATAATTGCATAAATTGAAAAATGAACAACAAGGAGGATACCTCCCTATGAAAATGCTCCTTTCTGGTAACGAAGCCGTGGCAAGGGGGGCATGGGAAGGCGGCGTTATCGTCTCCGCAGCCTATCCGGGAACACCTTCCACCGAGATCCTGGAGAACCTGGCCAAATATGAGGAAGTCAGGGCCGAATGGTCTCCCAACGAAAAGGTGGCCTTCGAGGTGGCTCTGGGAGCGGCCATAGGCGGTGCGAGAGCGACAGTCTCCATGAAACATGTCGGTCTGAACGTGGCCGCCGATCCCCTCATGAGCTCGGCATACTCGGGAATCAACGCCGGCTTTCTCATCATATCCGCCGATGATCCCGGCATGCACAGCTCCCAGAACGAGCAGGACAACAGGATACTCGCCAAATTCGCCAAAATACCGGTTCTGGAACCCTCTGACTCCCAGGAAGCCCACGATTTCGCAAAGATCGGTTTCTGGATTTCAGAGGAATTCGACACCCCCATCCTGCTGAGGCTCACAACAAGAATCTCCCATACGAAATGTATCGTCGAGGTGGGTGAGAGAGAAGAAAAAGGGGTGAAACCTTACAACAAGGACATTTACAAGTACATACTGGTGCCTGCTCACGCCCGCAAGAGGCACATCGTCGTCGAGGAGAGGCTCGAAAGGCTTAGGGAATTCGCCGAGAAAACTGAACTCAACAGGATAGAATGGGGCAACCGCGACATAGGAATTGTGACCAGCGGGATAGCTTATCAATACGCGAAGGAAATCATGCCCGAAGCATCGTTCTTAAAGCTTGGATTTTCATGGCCCACCCCCATCGATCTCATAAAGAAGTTCAGCAGCCAGGTCAAAAAGCTCTACGTCGTTGAGGAACTGGAGCCCTTCATCGAAGATGCACTGAGAGCTGCCGGACTTGAGGTCACCGGGAAAGAAGTGGTTCCCCGAATAAACGAGCTCACGCCCAGAAGGGTAAGAGTGGCTCTGACAGGGAAAGAACTCCCCCACCCCGAGCCCGAGGAGGTTGTGTCGAGACCACCCGTTTTGTGCCCCGGATGTCCCCATATGGGAATATACTGGGCTCTCAGGCGGCTCAGGGCCACGGTGATGGGAGACATAGGCTGTTACACTCTCGGGTTTCAGGAACCCCTTTCGGCGATGGACACCTGCCTGGAAATGGGGTTCTCCGTGTCGGGAGCCCACGGTCTGGAAAAGGCACAGGGCAGGAAATTCGCAAAGAAACTGGTGGCCACGATAGGAGATTCCACTTTTCTCCACAGCGGGGTGACAGGACTCATGGATGTCGTTTACAACAAGGGCACTTCCACCGTCATAATCCTCGATAACAGAACCACCGCCATGACCGGCCATCAGGACCATCCCGCTACGGGCAAGACTGCAAAGGGTGAGCCCACGAAGGAGATCGATTTCAAGAAACTGGCCCACGCCATCGGGGTAGAAAAAGTCTTCGAGATCGACCCCCACGACCTGAAGATGACACGTAAAGTACTAAAGGAGGCCATGGAACTCGATGAGCCCACTGTTGTCATAGCCAAAAGGCCATGCGTGCTCCTGAAAGAAGAGTGGAAAAAATTACAGGCGAGGCCGAAGAAAAAGATAATTCCGGAAAAATGCAAGGGAGAGACCTGCAGGAATTGCTTCACCATAGGCTGTTCTGCCATCTACTGGAAGGACGGCAAGGCCTGGATAAATCCGCTTCTTTGTGTGGGCTGCGATCTCTGCCAGCAGCTCTGCCCCTTCGGGGCAATTGTGGAGGATGTGAAGGATGAAAACTAAAAACATAATCATCTCAGGAGTTGGCGGCCAGGGAATTATCCTGGCATCGGAGCTTCTGTCACTGGCAGCCATGCGGGCAGGATTTGACGTCAAGAAGAGCGAAGTACATGGAATGTCACAGAGGGGCGGAAGCGTGGTATCCAACGTCCGTTTCGGGGAAAAGGTTTACTCGCCGCTGATCGAAGAGGGCACCGCCGACGTCATCCTCTCCTTTGAGAAGCTCGAAACACTGCGGTGGATTCACTTTCTGAACCCCTCGTCAGGCGTCTGCATCGTCAATGACCTTGAGATAATCCCGGTTCAGGTTTCCCCGGGGAAGGGCGAATACCCGGGAGACATAATGGAGAGGCTAGAGAAAAAGGCTTCAAAGGTTTACCTCATCGACGGCGTGAAATATGCCCTTCAGGCCGGTAATCCGAGGACGGCCAATACCGTGCTTCTCGGGGCTCTTTCCAACTTCCTGCCGATCGAGCCGGAAATCTGGGAAGAGACGATTAAAAACAGGGTCCCCCCCAACACCATCGAGGCAAACCTGAAAGCCTTCTGGCTCGGGAGGGACCTCTTTAAAGACTGACCGCTCAGAAGCTTCTGAACTTTCGGTCACCCCGTCCGTGAGGCGGGGGAAGGTCTTCTCTGGCTCGTCTATGGGGCCGAGAGTGTCTTCTGTATCTCTCTATCTCTCGCCATTTGAGCCATTGTTCCTCCGTCATCACCCTCCTCACCATGAGAGACCTCTCGAGAACCTTCTTCCTGATCTCGCCCCTGATTTTCCCGATCCTGTCCGCTATCCTGAGCGCCTCTTTCTCATCGGGATCCTTGCTCTCCAATATCCTGCGCAGTTTCAACCTCTGAAGCTCGAGCTGTCCCCTCAGTGAAACTATATCTTCCTCCGTCGAAAAGAACATATTCCGAAGGCTGTCGAGCTGGGAAGAAGAGAGCCCCAGTTCGCGGGCAAGTCCCGGGTCCTCGATCAACCTTCCGAGGTGGGGGCCGTATCTCCCCGGGCCCATCGTCAGAATTCCCGCCAGCAATATGGCTGTCCGTATCATCTTCTTACCTCCTTCGTTCTTTGCCTTTTAGACTCCGGAGTAACCGCCTTTGTTCCAGGATCTCCCGGTACACATCCTCCATCCTCGCAGCTATCTCTTCCCACGAGTAACTGAGGGCTTTTTCCCTCCCGGCTTTTCCCATCTTTTTCCTCAGCTGTTTGTCCCTCACAAGGATTTCCAGTTTGTGCGCGTAATGAGCGCTGTCCCTAACGTCAGCGAAGAGGCCCTCCTTGCCTTCAGTCAGCACCTCCCTGTAGCCAGGTATATCGGACGCCACCACGGGGATCGCCGATGCCATGGCCTCCAGGAGGACTATGCCAAAAGTCTCGCCGCCAACTGCCGGAGAAGTGAATATGTCGGCAGACCTGTAAAGCCGAGGAAGCCTCTGAGGGGGTGCGAACCCGAAAAAATGAACCCTTTCCTTGAGATGAGGAGGAACCATTTCCCTGTATCTATGCTCCTCCACTCCGCTTCCCACCGCTATAAGCTGAAGGTCATGGCGAGGGACAAGCATCTCAAAGGCCCTGAGAAGATAGGGAAAACCCTTCCTCGGCTCCATGCGCCCGACATAAAGTATCTTGATGCCCGACAACCTCAGAATGTCGGGCTCCGGCTCAACCGATGGGCTGAATCGCTCGATATCTATGCCGTTGGGAATCACCCTCATCTTCCCCCTGTAATGTCTCCTCAGTACGTCGAGAGCCACCTCAGAGACACCTATAAAACAATCGATCTTTCGGGAATCGGCTCTGAAAAGGAACTTGCCGAGTTTGTGCCAGTTAAAACCGACGAAGGTGGTATGAAAAGTGGCCACATTTGCCGACCTTGAATAGTGAAGGGCGAGATGGGGCAGATTGGGAGCCAGTGGCCCGTGGGTGTGGACGACGTCGAACTCGTTTCTCCTCAGGAAGTCCCTGACCTTGAGATGAAGTCCTGGTTCGAAGGTTACGGTGAGCTGCGTCATGTTGAAGGCCTTGAGGGGCGGGAGGATCCTGACCCTCCCGATTCTCACCACATCTCTCTCGGCCGTTCCGCTTCCATAATCCGCCGTCAGGATGGTAACCCGATGGCCCCTTTCCCTGAGATAAAGTGAGAGATAGTGCATGTGCTCCGAAACTCCCCCGGGAAAGGGATAATAGGCATCGGAGACCTGAAGGATTCTGAGGGGCTCTCTATCCGACATAGAAAAGGTGGGTCCTGTCCCGGGTGTCAGAGGCCCCGAACCCCGGGTGTACCTCCTCGAAAAGCCCCGAAAGTCTTTCCGCTACATAGCTCTCCAGCCTAGTGTCTGAGGGAACCAAAAGGACCGCCCTGACTTTCGACCTGCTGAGAAGATAATCGATGTGCCACTTTTGTGCCCTGATCCCCGATAGATACCTCCTCACCCTCGATCGAAATCCTCCCATGGCAGAACCGACATAAAGGTAGATTCCCTTTTTGAAGCGCAGATCCCCGAGCTTTCCTACTTGAATAGTCTGATCGTCCTCGAGTTCCATGACGAGAATATATGTGCCTCTTCCGCGGAGTTCCATCTCAATCGGTCACGAGCTTCACCGGGGTCCCGACAGCGGCCGAAAGGGCCTCGGCAGCATTCCCTTCTCTCATCGAGACCTCCAGGTAACCCGAGGATCCCATGATGGGAAAAATCTCTCCCTCGTCGGCCTCGTGATAGTACTTTCTGAGTCTTCCGCCGACGGACCTCGATCCCACGAACAGGCGAAACGAAACTCTGGGGACCAGCTCGCCCTTGATAGAAGTCACCAGGTTGCCGAACCTGTCAACGTGGAGCACAAGGCCCTCGATCTCCCCGTCCCCGATTCTAAGGGGAGGATACTCCAGCCTGACGGGGTCATAGACGGGCTCGCCGAGTTCGCCGGGTTCCTTCCCCAGCGAAAGCATCGCTGCTGCAGGGGCAAACACGTCCCTGCCGTGGAAGGTGGGCGAGGCATCGGGGGGCACGGGGAGTCGGTAAAGATCGGGAGCTCCGCCATAGACGGGAGTGAAAAGCCCGTTGTCGGGGCCCACGATATACCTGTTTGCTGTTTTCCCCGCAATTGCCCTTCTGGTCGATCCAACTCCCGGATCAACCACTGCCAGAAAAATCGTTCCCTCGGGGAAATGGGGAAAACTCGATTCCAGAATGAAAGCCGCCTCGAGGATAGAGAAAGGCGTCACTTCGTTTGTCACATCGACGATCGTGGCCTGAGGATTGATTTTCAGGATAACCCCCTTCATTACCCCCACGTAGGGGTCCGAGTTACCGAAGTCCGTTATGAGTGCGATCGGCCTCATCCTGGTTTTCCTATTCCCGTGGCGATAGGGCACAGGACCCTCAGTTTCCTGTATCTCCAGTTACCCCATGGCGTAAAGGCCGCGATCTTGATGTTATAGCCTCCCAGCGTGCCTCCAAGAGAACCGTCAGAAAGGAGTTTCCACCTCGTTTTCCTTTTGGCCTTATTCACGGCAATAATTATATATAGGTTTCCCTCTTCCATGGTGGCGAGGTCTTCGTTGCTGGGCATGGCAATCCCCCTGGAGTTGCCAAGCATGCAGTGAGAATGGTAATCGCCCAGGATCTCGTAGCCGAGGCCCAGTTTTTCCGAGAGCTCCACTATCCTATTCTCCCTCTCCTCTTTGGGTCGAGTCCAGTATAGAGACCTCTCCGCAGTCTGAATCGGGATTGCCTGTTCTACGTAAAACCTATCCCCCCTGTACCCCAAAAGCAGGCCGAAGGTCTCCATGTGATAGACCTCGAGGGCGGAGAGAACCATGGGCACGAAGGCCGGAGCCTGCAGCACGACTTCCTTTATCATCCCTCTTTCCTCCGTCATCACAATACCGGCAGCTTGATCTCAAAAACTGTCTCAGAAAATGGAACGCTCTTGACCAGGGAAATACTGCCTCGATGCACCTCTTCCACTATCCTCCTCGTCAGGACCAGCCCCATTCCCCAGCCCCTCTCCTTGGTGCTGAAGCTCTTCTTGAAAAGGAATTTCCTCTTATCCTTGGGGATGCCCTTTCCGTTATCAGTCACCCGAATGACGGCGTAGCCGTCCTCCCTGAAGAGATCAATGGTTATCCGAGGATTGGCCGGTTTCCTTGCCTCATAGGCATTCTTGATGAGGTTTTCGACGGCCCAGGAGAGAAGTTCTCTGTCCCCCTGCACGACCGCCTTGTCTCGCAGCCTCAGTTCGACATCTATGCCCTTCAGGAACCTGGTCCTGGATTCCTCCACGGTGCTCTGGATCATCTCTCCGAGGTCGACGGGCGAGAGCCTCTCGCCGCCGCCTATTCTGGAAAACCTCGACAATATCGATCTGAGCCTCCCCAGATCTCTCTCCATCCCATGCAATATCTGAGGATCCACCTCCTGGGTCTTGAGGAGCTCAAACCAGCCGAAAAGGGAGGATACGGGTGTCCCCATCTGATGGGCGAGGCCCTTCGCGAAACTGGTCCAGAGGGTCTCCAGCTGATAGGTCTGAATAGACCTCGCAGCCATGAACAGTCCCGTAAAGGAGAGGATGCCCACGATCATCAAAAGAAAGGGCAGCACCCTGAGATAATCGAGAATGGGAGGATATCCGTAGTAGAGATAGCCCACTATATCCTCCCCCTTCCTTATGGGCATCGGCTCGTGGATTTTCCCGAGCCTGCCTATGTACCAGAGGAGCTTCTTGAAATCGGGATCGTCCTTGAGGAGGATCGGGTTGTTCAGCTCCTGGGGAGAAAACTTCTTGGGATCAACTCCGACCCGCTGCCATGCCCTGGGAATACCCATTTCATCAGTTATAATTATGGGGAAATCCACCTCTTTCAGTATCTCCCTCAGGTTATGGGCAACCTCTTCCTGGGAGAGGGCCGAGATTATGAGAGTGGAAAAGAGCCTGGCTATGACGCGCGAGGTACGCCTGACCTCCTCCTCCACCCTCCTGATGACTGGTTGAGTCATCAACATGCTCGAGATAGTCAGAAAGGCCAGTATCAGAAGGCTGTAAGGTATAAAGCGTCCCCTCATTTTGTCTCCTTTACCTGGAACTGAAGCTCGTACAGGTTCCTGTAGAGATCACACCTCTCCAGCAATTCCTCGTGGGTTCCCTGATCCACGACCCTTCCTTCCTCAACGACAACTATTCTGTCAGCCTTTAGCACTGTGGAGAGCCTGTGGGCGATGATAAGCGTGGTCCGATCTTTCATGAGCGTCTCGAGAGCGGAATTCACGAGCCGTTCCGATTCAGCGTCCAAAGAAGCGGTAGCCTCGTCGAGAATAAGTATATCGGGATTTCTGAGAACAGCCCTCGCGAGAGCAATGCGCTGTTTCTCTCCCCCCGAAAGGGTGCTTCCCCTCTCGCCGATGACAGTGTTAATCCCGTCGGGGAGCCTGGACAGGAAGGGCTTCACCTGAGCGAGCTCAGCTGCTCTCATCACTGCTTCCGTATCGGCGCCCTTTGTGGCGTAGGCGATGTTGTCAAAAATGCTACCGGAGAAGAGAAAGGTCTCCTGGGGCACAATGGCTATCCGCGCCCTGTAGCTCCTTATATCGTATTCCCTGAGATCTATTCCGTCTATCAACACAGCGCCCTTTTCAGGCTCATAGAAGCCGGCCAGTATGTCGGCTATGGTCGTCTTCCCCGACCCCGAAGGCCCCACCAGTGCCACTTTTTGCCCTTTCTTTATCTTAAAAGAAACCCCGTTTAGCGTCGGAAGGTCCTTCCTGTACCTGAAGTGAACATCCCGAAATTCAATCTCCCTCTCAACTCCACGGAAGGGGCGTCCGCCAGCCCTTTCCCTCCTGTCGGAGGCCAGATCGAGGATCTCAAAGATTCTCCTCGAAGCAGCTATTCCGTGCTGTATGTGAACATTGGCCTGCGAAAGTTTTTTCAGTGGCTGCATGAGAGACAGGGCCGCAGCGAGAAAAACCAGAAATCCATCGGGAGATAGACTTCTTTCCACAAATATAAGGCGAGCCCCATAAAGAAGGATAAAAGCCGCGACAAGCACTGAAAGAAACTCGGTAAGAGGGGAACCCATGGCGCCGAGGTACTCGAACCGCATCCTCGCCCAGTAATAATCCTGCGTTCTCTTTCGGAATCTATCGAACTCTTTCTCTTCCGTGCCGAACCCTTTTACCACCTTTATCCCTCCGAGGGTCTCGGAAAGGTGGTGCCCGAGAGCCCCCATCTTCTCCTGAGCCCTCTGGGAACGCTTGCGGAGTTTCCTGCCGATGACAACTATCAGGGCAGCCGAGAGGGGAACGAGGATAAGCGATATGAGGGTCAGCTTCCAGGAGGCGATAAAAGCCACGATGAGAAAAGCAGTTCCCCTCATAGATTCCCTTATCAGCGTGGAAAGCCCATTGGTTATGGCCTCACGGACGAGATTGACGTCGTTGATGAATTTCGAGATGATCTCCCCGGAATTTATCTTCGAGAAAAAACCGTAGGGAAGCCCGAGTATCCTCGAAAAAAGGTCGTTTCTAACTGACCTCGTGACCTTCTCCTGAACCATCACGCTGAAGACCCTCTGGAGGTAAGCGAAAATGGACTTGAAAAAGTAAATCAAGACCATCAGAAAGGCCAGCCTTCTCGTGGCCTCGAGGGGGGGCAGATCCAGAATATAGCGGTTGAGAAACCCCTTTGCGGCCGATAATAGCCCTCCTCCGCTGACCCTGAAACCCTCACTGAGGCCAAAGAGAACTTTCAATATGGGAGAAAGCATTCCCATCGATAGACCCTCGAGGGCTGAGAACATCAGCATGAAAACAAAAGCCAGGAAAAACTCAAACAGGTGAGGTTTTAAATAAGAAAGAAGCCTGAGATACTCTTTCATGACGAAAGGAGTTCTTTGAAATTCCTGCTGAACCCTTCTTCATCGGGTTCAAAATATATATAGCGGGTATCGGCCGGAAGGCTCAGCTTGCTTTCGGGGAGATACATCTGCGGCACCTTGAGCTGAGCGGCGAGTCCGCTGTAAAAGCCCCCCTCTCCCACGTAAAGATCAGACAACGACAAAGCCGCAAGCCTTTCGCCGAATTCAAACCCTCCAATATCGATCTCCTCTGGGGTTTTACTGGAAATCTTAGTAACAAGAAAGGTCACGTTCCCCTTGAAAAAACCGAGGAGATAATGCTTTACCAGGGAATAGCTTTTGGGGTCAGCAACATCGAGAAAGATCAACACCCTATCGCTGTCATGTCCTTTGTAAAGGAGCTTATCCCATGTTCT
>JAGGUL010000077.1 GCA_021158525.1 Candidatus Hydrothermota bacterium
GGTAGGACAAAAGGGGACGGGAATAAGGCTCATAGGGCTCGTCGGAGATGTTTATGATCTTGCTTTCCTTGTCAACTTTCCGGAGGGCTTCGATGCAGTTAATACCTGCGGCACTATTGCCTATGATAACATAGTTCATAATGCCTCCTTAGGTTGGTCTTAGTTTAATCTAAGAGAAGCATTATGTCAATTTTCCGAATTGCACAAATTTAAAACCTTCAATAAAATGCAAATCTGTTGCAACTAAAAGAATTGGAATGCCGTAACTTACGCAGAAATCAGCTTTTTGAGGCGAATTTTTCGATTACCTTAGCCGTGTGAAGGATCGCCCTCTTGAAATCCTCAATCCTTATGTTCTCATTGGGGGAATGTATCCTCGAGCCGGGGTAACCCATTCCGCAGCCCACGATGGGAACGCCCAGAATGTCCCTGAAATGGGCCATGGGGCCAGAGCCAGCTGCGATCGGGATGAGAAGCGGTTTTTCCCTGTATATCTCCTCGGCAGAATCGGCCACGAGCCTGACGAAGGGATCATCAAGGGGTGTCTTTGCCGGTCCCTCTATACCGCCGGAAACTTCGATCTCTATGTCGCTGTAACCTAACTTATACCTGTAGTAAAGCAACTTCTCCAGGATAACCTCTGGCTTCTGATCCGGAACGAGCCTTATGTCGAGCTTGGCGCGCGCTTCAGATGGAAGCACTGTCTTCGATCCCTCGCCGCCGTATCCGCCGTGAATCCCGTTGACGTTCACCCATGGTTCGAAAAAGAGGCGCCTTCTCGCCTCAAGGCCCTCGGCACCCCCGAGAAATGCCTCGAGCCCGAGGCTTTCTCTCAGCTCTTCCATCTCATCAAGCCCCTCACTCAGGGCCTGGAGGTCCCTCTCGTCGGGCGGCAGGACATCGGCGTAAAAGTCGGGGATCCTGATCCTGTCGTCAGCGTCCTTTATCTCGCGCAGAAAATCCACGAGTCTCCACAGAGGATTGGGGACAATCGGCCCGAGCGATGAATGTACGTCCATCTTCGGACCTCTGGCCCGCAGCTCGAGAGACATGACGCCCTTCATGCCCATATAAAGCTCCGGCCTCCCCCTCGAAGTCACGCCACCCGACTCCCAGATACATCCCTTCGCCCTCAAAAGGTCCGCTTTATCCCGGAGGAACTCCCTGATGTGCGGGCTTCCTATCTCCTCCTCACCCTCCATCAGGAATGCCAGATTCAAAGGTACTTCGCCTTGTTCCTCGGCGAGCAGTTCATATGCGGCGAATCTGACGATTATGTGCCCCTTATCGTCACAGACTCCTCTGCCGTAAAGCTTCCCATCCCTCTCGGCCATATCGAAGGGAGGGGTCTCCCAGAGTTCAAGGGGGTCTTCGGGCTGCACGTCGAAGTGGTTATAAAATAGGAGAGCAGGCCTTCCCTCACCGGCCCTGTGACTCGCTATCACGTAGGGCACGCCGTCGAAATAATGCAGGTCAGCCTGCAACCCGAACCTCCGGGCGATGGCCGCCACCGCTTTGGCTCCCTCGGGTATGGACTGGTTTCTCGCCGATACCGTGGGCACGGCAACCAGTTCCCTCAGAGCCTCGAGGTAACGCGGCAGCTTCTCCTCAAGCCTTCTTTCCCTTTCCATCGCAGGTCTCGAGTCCCTTCATGAAGATCTCCAGCACCGTCTCGGCCGATAGAGCCAGGTTAAATCCCTTGTCGAAAATAAGCCATTGTAGCACCGTCCCGTCCAGCATGGCCATCAGGGTGGAAGCGGCGAGCTCCGGATCCACCTTCCTGAAGACCCCTTTCTCGATCCCCTCTTTGATCACCTCTTTGAAGAACTCCCTGCCTCTACAGTACAAGTCCTTCAGCCTTTTATGCTCGAGCGAATCGGGATCTTCGGGCACGGTCCCCACGTTCCAGAAGTCCATCATAATCTTCATATACTCGTCGTAAAGGAAGTAGACGGCCTCGAGATATCCCCTTATCCAGTTCTTCAGGACATCACGAGGATCGTCGCTGGGCACCGCCCTTATCTTCCTCAGGGCGCTTTCCCCTATCTGATTGATCAGATATTCGGAGACTTCGGTGAAAACGTGGGCTTTGGTGGGGAAATACACTTTGAGCTCATCCATGCTCACGCCCGACTCCTCCGCCAGGTCCTTCATCGTTGTCTCCCTGTAACCTTTCCTCTGGAAGACCCGGGTAGCGGCTTTTATTATCTCCCACCTTTTCGAATCACCTCCTAAGTCGACCACTCTTCACCTCCTTCTGGTTATCACCCCGAATCCCGTTTTCAAGGGAATAGAAGCAAACCCACACGGATCAACTGGCCTGCCGGCTCTCCCAGTATTTGAGGATATCGCCGGCGAGGTAAAAAGACCCGGTTACGAAGACCAGATCCCTCGGGGAAGCCATCTTCAGAGCTATCTCAAGGGCTTTCTCCGGCTCAGAAGAAACCCTGATCTTCGATATCCGGTAATCCTCGGCTGTCTCCGCTATGAGCCATGGATCCATCGCCCTGGGGTTCCTCGCCCTCGTGGCTATCAGGGCACAGGCTCTGCTGTCCACGACATCCATTATTCTCCTCAGATCCTTGTTGGAGCTGATGCCGAGAACGAGAAAAAGCTTTTCAAAGGGGAAAAGTTCCTCCAGCGAATCGAAGGCAACCCTCATGGAGAAAGGATTGTGTGCCCCATCCACGACGACGAAGGGATTTTCGTCGAGGACCTCGAGCCTGCCGCGCAGTACCGCCGATTCAAAGCCGAAATCGTCGATGCCGATCCCCTCCAGGGCAAGGGCAGCGAGGGCTGAGTTGTGGATCTGATATCTGCCGAGAAGGGGAACCATGAGTTTCCTCTCGGAGCCTTTAAAGGCGAAGCTGTACTCCGAACCGGTCAGAGACACCTTATCGCCCCATATCCTGGCCGAGCCGTTCAGGAAGTAGAGGGGCGCATCGAATTTTCCCGCCCTCTTCTTGATGACCTCAGACACCTCCGGTTCCTGAGGCGCGGAAAAGACGGGATTCCCCGACTTGATAACCGCTGATTTTTCCCTGGCGATCTCCATGAGCGTGTTGCCGAGAATCTCAGTGTGATCGTAATCTATCGGCGTTATGACGGTTGCGCTCTGATCTACAACGTTGGTCGCATCGAGCCTGCCTCCCAACCCGGCCTCAAGGATCACATAGTCGACCTTTTCGTCGAGAAAATGAAGAAATGCCATTAATGTCAGCGATTCGAAAAAGGTCCTTATGCCCCTCCTGTCTCCGAGGGCGGGAGCTATTCTCTGGACGAGTGCGGCGAACTTCTCCTCGGGAATCTTCTCGAAATTGATCGTGATCCTCTCCCTGATGTCGACGAGGTGAGGGGAAGTATAGGTCCCCACCTTAAAACCTTTCGACATCAATCCGGCCGTGAGAAAGGCAGCCGTGGAGCCCTTGCCCTTGGTTCCCACGATCAGGATGGTCGGGGGCAGCTTCTCATGGGGGTTGTCGAACTCAGCCAGAAATTCGCGGAAACCCTCTAAAGATCGAGGATAACCCGGCTTTTTCTCGTAATCGATCAGAGATTCTAAAAACCTCTTGGCGCCTTTGAAATCCACTTCTCTCTCCAGTTTTAAAATTATCGGGTAGAACCCGACGCAGTGTCAACTTTCGATAGTGAGCTCAATCCTCAAATTCCTCCCTGCCCACAATTCTGCCGTCTTTCAGGTAGACAATCCTCTCGGTCCTCCTCGCCACGTGGCGGTCATGGGTCACAAGAACGACCGTCTTCCCTCCTTCGTGCAACCTGTCGAAAAGCTCGAGGATCTCCTCCCCCGTTGCCGAATCGAGATTGCCCGTCGGCTCGTCGGCCAGAATCACCTCGGGATCGTTCGCTAGGGCCCTCGCTATCGCAACCCTCTGGGCCTCTCCTCCCGAAAGCTCGGTGGGCCTGTGAAAAGCCCTGTCGCCGAGCCCCACCTGCTCGAGCAGCTCCATGGCCCGTCTGCGGCGCTCCCTGTACTTCGTGCCGGCATACACCATGGGGAGCTCAACGTTCTCCAGCGCCGTTATCCTGGGCAGAAGGTTAAAACTCTGGAAGACAAAGCCTATCTTGTTTTTCCTGATGTCGGCTAGCTCGGGCTCTGTGAGGGTGTGAACCGGTATGCCGTCCAGAAGATAACGCCCCTCGGTGGGCCTGTCGAGACAGCCTATGATATGCATCAGAGTGGACTTGCCCGAACCCGAAGGGCCCATTATCGACACGTATTCCCCCCTGTCTATGCTGAGGTCTACCCCTCTCAGGGCATGAACTTTGACCTTTCCGAGCACGTAGACCTTATGAAGACCCTGAACCTCTATCAGCATTCTCCTCTTCCCCTTCGAGTTCCGTTTTTACCGTCTCTCCCCCTTCCAGGCTCCTCAGAACCTTGAAGGGCCCGACTATCACCGTGTCCCCCTCCGATAGGCCCGAGACGACCTCCACCACCTTTTCGCCGGTGATCCCGAGCTCCACGGGGGTCAGCTCGGCGATTCCGCCCTTCACCCTGAAGACAACGTCCCGCATCTCTCCTTCCACTTTCTTCTTTCCCACACCAGGAAGGGGAACGGCGAGGGCGCTGTCCCTGACCGCAACCTCAATCTCACAGGAAGCCGACATGCCGGGCAACAAAGACTTATCGGGATTCTCGATCCCCACCACCACCGGATAGCTCACTCCCTCCTGGCCGACCTTGGTTTGGGGTATTCCCGCTATCCTCAGCACCTCACCCATGAACTCGTGGTCGGGATAGGCATCCACTTTTATCCTGACCCTCTGTCCGGGTTTCACCGAAACTATCTCGGACTCGTCGACCCGGGCCGCCACCTGCATCTCCGAGAGATCGGCCACCACCATTATGACCGAGCCGGGTGTGTTTATGGTGCCCACCACCGTCATCTCACCCTCTTCTTTATACACCCTCATGACCTCGCCGCTCACCGGAGATGTTATAACCGTCTTCGAGAGGTCCTCGAGGGCCTCCTCCAGGGCGAAACTGTCGGCCCTCATCTGAGCCAGGGTCGTGTTGTAGGTCGCCTTAATCTCCTCGAAGGCCGATTCGGAGGTCAGTCCCTTTTCCCAGAGCTTTTTCGCTCTGATGTAGTCCTTCTCAACCTTGGAAAACCTCGCCTTGTCGCTCATGAGGCGCGCCTCAAGCTGATTCACCTTTGCCTCGTAAATGCTCGGATCGATCAGACAGAGGGTGTCTCCCCTCTCCACGACGTCCCCCTCACTGACGAGGATCCTGACGATCCTGCCCATCACGTCGGAGCCCACCTCGACCTGATTCCTCGCCCTCACCTCTCCGTCAGCCCTCACTACCCTCACGACCTTCTGCCTCTGGACCGTTTCCACTTTAACCGTGAGCGCTCTTCCTGGCTTCTTCAGGTTCAAAACCACAAAAAGGGCGATAATCAAGATGACCCCGAGCACAATGAGAATTCTCTTCACCTCACGACCTCCTTTCCAACGGCATAATTGAGCTTCTCCCTTGCCAGGAAAAGCCTGTAATAGGAACTCATGAAATTCTCCAGGGCTTCGTTATACCGGGATTCGGCATCGAATAGCTCTATGGTGCTTATCCCGCCCGCCTCATATTGCGCCCTGGCGAGCTCCATTGCTCTTTCAGCCTTCTCTTTCAATAGGATCGCCAGTTTATACTCTTTCAGGGAATTCAGATAGTCGATCCTCGCCTTCTCTACCTCACTGAGCGCCGAGAGCAACCTCTCCCTATAGCTGAGGCTCGCCCTTCTCATTTCCCGGCGACTCGACTTCAGGTTAAAGGGATAGTCGAGAAGACTAAAGTAAAGGGAGGCATAGTAACCCGAACTCCTCTCGGCCTCGTCGAAAAAGCCCCCGGCGCCGTGGGGCAGTTTCTCGTCGTAGTAGTTCCAGTACCACCCGAACTTCACATCCGGGAGAAAGCTCAAAAGTGAACTGGAAAAGGACACCCTGGATGAGGTGCAATTTCTCCTGAGCGCCAGTAGATCGGGCCTCTCTCTGATGCACATCACCTCGAGGCTTTCGGGTTCCGGCACCTCTTCGGGGAAATCGTACTGTGGAAGATCCTCGAGCTCCAGAACATACTTCCTCCGCAATCCGAGAAGGGTCAGGAGTTCCCTCTCACTGATCTTCCGCTGTCCTATTGCCCTCTCGAGCTCAAGCCTGGCCTGTTCGGAGCTCACAAGGGCATTGAGGAGATCCAGGGAATCGGCTGCTCCGAGCGTGAATTTCTGCCTGATAAGCTCCTCGTTTTTAAGGGCTCTCTCCAGGGCTTTCCTCCTTGCATCCAGCATCTTCTCGGCCAGAAGGAGGTCCAGATAGGCGCCGTCCACCCTGAGCAGAAATTCCCTTTTTCTCGATTCAAAATTCTCCCTGGCCCCCTTCAGTCCGAGACCCGCATTGACGAAAGAAGTGATCTTATCGGCGCTGAAAATCGTCTGCTCCACCTGAAATCCTATGCTGTACCCCTTCGACATCGAAGCCCAGCTCTCGCCGAAAGAAGTGTAATCCCTGTCGGAATAGGTGGCGGAAAGCACCGGCTGGGGAAGATAGGAGGAAATGGAACGGAAGAACCTGTCCCTGGCCGAGCCCTCCTCCTCCCTGTAAAGGGCGATTTCCGGGTTATTTCTGAGGGCCATCTCCCTGGCCTTCTCGAGGTTCAGCCTGATGGTCTCGGGCTCCTGAACGAAGAGAAAGAGGGCCACAAGCAGGTTCATATCTACCTCCTGAAGGGAAGAAGGGGAATCAGAAGGATGTAGAGAAGCCAGAGGCCAAAGGTCACCTGATAGGCCTTATTTCTCTCCACCTTTCCCGTGACCGACAGCCCTATTCCCAGGACAATGAGCGACCAGATGGTGAAGAAATCGATCTGAGTGAACAGCCTGTAGAGATAGCCTTTTGTTTCGGGATTTCCCAGGAGGAGGGAGAGGTCGAAGTGAACTTCCGCCGTTTTGGAGAGGAGCATCACGGGCACCTTAACCAGATTCCCCAGGGTCGATATGAAATTGGCAAAGGTGACGGCTGTGAGCACCTTGGAAAAGGGTGCTTCCCCTCCGACCAGGGGCAAAAACCTCTGGAATATGACAGCCTGTATAAGCATCTTGAGAGGTACGGTGACTATCACTCCGAGAAAGCCGTAAAGCATCATGATCCCCGGTCTCAGAGTCTTCATCGCGGCTTCTCTCTGTTCAGGGGGAAGGTCCTTGACGCGCTCGGTCGCCTGTCGGATTATCTCGACCTTGTTGAGCGAGAAAGTAAGGAGAAACACGACCAGGGCAAAAAGAACGACGAACCAGAAGGGAGCCCACGGGCTCGGGTTTTCATCGACCTCCCTCATCGCCTCAGTGGGGCTGACCAGAGATTTAAACATACTCCCTATGTTTTTCATTCTTCCCTCCTTTTGTTCGATCTATTCGTACCTGAGGGCCACTATGGGATCCATCTTCGACGCCTTCGACGCCGGATATATCCCGAAGAAAAGGCCCACCACGCCCGAAAAGCCGAGCCCGAGAAGCACGCTCCAGAAGGGCATGGCCGATGGGAGGGGCGTGAGCAGGTCAACGAGCTTGGCTATCATAAACCCCAGCATCACCCCGAGCAGCCCTCCAGCGGAAGTGAGGAAAACAGCCTCGAAGATAAACTGGAGGAGTATCTCCCTTCTCTTGGCCCCGACGGCCATCCTGACGCCGATTTCCCTCGTCCTCTCGGTGACGGAGACCAGCATTATGTTCATTATCCCGATCCCGCCCACAAGAAGTGCGAGCGAGGCAATGCCTATCATGGCGAGAAAGATGCCTGTGGTGAGCTTCCTGTAGGCCTCGAGAAGCATCTCCTGCGTGTTCAGGGCGAAATCGTCCTCCTGATCAAATCGAAGGCCCCGCCTCATCCTCAAGAGCTCCTCGATCTCCTCCATTCCTTTCTCCATCGAAACGTCGTCCCGAAGCTTGACGACAATTCGCAGCGACTGCCAGAGATTGAAGCGGCTGCTGCCTTTCCTCGTAAAGAGCTTCTGAGCGGTCGTAACCGGCATGAGAACCACGTTGTCCAGATTGTTTCCGAGAAGCTGCCCCCTCTTCTTCAGGACGCCGATTACGTAAAAGCTCCTGTTGTTGATGGAGATCTCCTTTCCCAGGGGGTCCTCATCGCCGAAGAGGTTATCGGCCTGATAATAGCCGAGAATGACGACCTGCCTCCTGCCCAGCATGTCGGCGTCGGTGAAATTCCTCCCCTCCTCGAGCTCGTAACCCGAAAGGGCGAGGTACTGGCCGTTCACTCCAGAAAGACTTCCAATATCAACCTCTTTCGATCGGTATTCCGCCTTGTAATCGCCGAAAAGGGGCTGCTCCGGGGAAACGAGCTCCACAGACGGGAGCTTCGCGATCGCCTCGGCATCCTCTATGGTGAGATCCCTCCTCCTCGCTATCTCTCGCCACTCCTTGGAAGACCGCCCTCCCCCGAAGCTCACCATCCACTTCCACTTCTGAACATAAATAGTCTTGGAGCCGATGCTGCCCAGCACTTTGTATGTATATTTGTTCATGCCCTCAATTATGGAGACCATGGATATCACGGTGCCGACCCCTATGATTATCCCGAGGGTCGTCAGAAGGGACCTCAACTTGTTGGCTTTCAGGCCGAGATAGGCGGTCTTGAGCAGGCTCCGTAAATCCATAATCCTCCCCTTTCAGGTTATCGAACCCATAATAGAGGCAGCCGATTGTATTGTCAAAATGTCAATGCCTTTCTTTTTCAAAAGCTCGGTCAGCATCCTCGCAACGTTCTTTCCCGTGACCGGATGCCTGAAATCGGGCGCGATCTCGAAGAAGGGAAGGAGAACGAAGATCCTGTTCTCCAGGTCGGGATGGGGCACCGTGAGGGATTCGCTTTCGATCACGAGGTCGTCGTAAAAAAGGATGTCGAGATCTATCGTCCTCGGCCCCCATTTCTCCTCCCGTTTCCTTCCCACTTCGCGTTCTATATCGAGGAGCTCCTCGAGCAGCTCCTCAGGAGATATAAAAACTTCGACCTCGGCGACCATGTTGTAGAAATAGCCCTGATCCTCTTTCCCATAAGGCGCTGATTCGTACAGGGAAGAGACTTTTACGGGCTTTATTCGCCTCTTCGAGAGGGAATCCAGCGCGCGAAGGATGTTGCCGAGCCTGTCTCCGAGATTGCTTCCGATACCTATGAACGCCCTTCCCAGGCTCTCACCTCCTCGATGACGGTTATCACCCTGCGGTTTTCGAGCACGTCGTGCACCCTGAGGATCTCCACCCCCTTTAAGGCGAGATATGCCGAAAGGGCCAGGGTCCCTTCGAGCCTCTCCTCGGGGCCGAGACCGCCCAGAATTTTCCCCACGGTCGATTTGCGGGAAACCCCTACGAGGAGCGGATAGCCGAGGGACCTGAACCTCTCAATGTTCGCCAGGATGAGAAGGTTGTGTTCGTGCCTCTTGCCGAAACCTATGCCCGGATCGAGGATTATCTGGTCCTCCGGCAGGTCCGCCTTCTTCGCCCTCTCGACGCCCTCCATGAGATAACCGGAGATCTCAGCGAAAAGGTCGTCGTATATCGGGTTTTTCTGCATGTCGCGCGGGGTGCCCTTTATGTGCATTATGACCGTCGGAACCGAAAGCTTCCCCACAAAATCGGCCATCTCGACGTCGAACCTCAGACCCGATATGTCGTTCACCATGTCGGCGCCCGCTTTTATCGCCTCCTCCGCCACTGGTTTCTTATAGGTGTCGACGGATACGAAGAGATCGGTCTCCCTCCTGACCGCCTCGATCACGGGGATCAGCCTCTCCAGTTCCTCCTCGAGGCCCACGGGCTCGGCGCCGGGCCTGGTTGACTCGGCACCGATGTCTATTATGTCGCCGCCCTCCTCGGCGATCTGCAGGGCCCTCCTCACTGCCCTATCGAGCGCAGCATATCGTCCGCCGTCGTAGAAAGAATCGGGCGTCACATTCAGGATCCCCATGATAAGGGTCTTCTCTCCCACAGCGAGCTCACGTCCGTGGGGGGACTTAAGAACTCTGACGGCCTGCAACCTTCTCCCTCCTCAGACAGGCATAGGCGTTGTGGTTGTGGATGCTCTCGAAGCTCGTCACCCTGACGTAGTACCATGTGACCTTGGGGTTGTCGTCGAGCCTGAGAGCCACGTCTCTGGCCACGTCTTCGACGAACTTGGGATTCTCGTATGCCCTCTCGGTTATGAACTTCTCGTCCTCCCTCTTCAAAATGGAATAAAGGGGGGCACTGGCCGAGGACTCTGATATCTCGACAAGGTCCTCTATCCACACAAGACCTTTCATCCTTACCTGAATCAGCACCTCGCCCCGCTGATTGTGGGCGCTGTACTTCGAGATCTCCTTGGAACAGGGACAGAGAAGATGAACGGGCGTCCTGACTTCCAGCACGAAATCAAAACGATCCCTCTTGGAAGCCATGAACTTGCACCCGTAGTTCATGTAGCTCTCGACGCCGCTAACGGGCGCCTTCTTCTTAATGAAATAGGGGAAATCGAGCTCTATGTGAGCCGTCTCCGCGTCGAGGGCCTCTTTCGTGGCGTCGAGGATCTCCTCGAGGGTGTGAAGGGAGATGAGGCCGTGAAACCTCTTCAAGACCTCCACGAAGCGGCTCATGTGGGTCCCGCGAAAATTATGGGGCAGGTCCACGGTCAGCGAAACGGTGGCCACCGTGGACATCAGGCCTTCCTCCCGATGCATGACGTTTATGGGATAGAGAAGGCCCTCCACTCCAACCTTATCGAGGGGGATGTTCCTGTAATCGGGCTCGTTTTGAACGTCCCTCAAGGGGTCTCCCTCCTGTAGATGACCGAGCTCTCCGGAGATTCGTAGATCTCCACCTGATAGAGCCTGTAATTCGGGCCCCTCAGGGCCTTGTCGAGCCTGTTCCAGATGTAAACAGCGAGGTTCTCTGCCGTCGGCTGCTTCAGGATCTCATTGAGGTAGGAATGATCCAGCTCCGAGAGCACCTCTCTCTCCACTATTTCTTTTAGCAACCTGAAATCGAGGACCATGCCATGCTCGTCGGGCTCGCCCTCCACGGTTACGACGAGTCCGTAGTTATGGCCGTGAAGTCCCTCGGACTTCCCTCCGCCGAGGTCTATCCTGTGGGCAGCGCTGAAGGTGAATTCTCTCCTGACGAACATCATATGTCGAAGACGATGGTAACTTTGTAGCGATCCCCCGATCGCCTGATCTCCAGCATGTGGTAGGTCACGCTCTTTATTCCCGTCCTGAGCTCGTGTCTCTCCCTGTCGTATTTCTCGCCGCGGGCCCTTCCCTTGAGGGCCCCGTCCTCTATCTCCACCTCGAACTCGCTGAAGAGCATCTTCTCCACGTCGAAGAGGAAGAGGAGCTCCGACAGCCACGACACCAGGAGGTCTTCGGGCGTATCCTCCCGGAGCTCGAATCTCCTTTCCTCAGCGGGACGCACGCCCCCGAGGTCCCCGACGATCTCGTTGAACATGGCCCTGGCGGCCTCGACGAAAAGGCCCTCGAGATCCTCGGCCTCGACCTCTATGGCGAGATCGGCTGTATGGTCAAGAAGTCTGTAGGGCATATCCCTCCCTGAGTGAAGCCAATTTTACTGCTTCTATCGCGGCCCTTCAAGAAATTTGAGTTTAAGCCAGAGGCGGAAGGATCGGGGCCCCGCCGAAAAGCCGAGGGCGCTCTCCTTCTGCCTCTCAAACCCATACAACTTGCCCTGCACGTAAGCATCCAGAAGGGAAAACCCCCAGGACATCAGGAAATACAACAAGTTGCTCATCCCATCCCGGAAGCGGGCCTCATACAGGCTCTTATATTCCGAATCGCCCGTCTCCCTGTATCGGTCGAGGTATTTTCTGTAATCCAGGAAGTTCCTCGCCGAGCTGTAGCCGAAATAGACAATGGCACCTCCCAGTAAGGCTCCTTTCACGGGCTGTCCGTTGTAAAACTGCCCTCCTCCGGGGATCAGTAGCCCGTAAAGAAGCGCCTTATCGTGAGAACCTTCAACCTTTTCTCCCGAAAAGGCGAGCAGAATAAAGGCCAGAAGCATTACCCCCATCCCAAAATCATAAAGAGGAAGCCCGAAAGCGTCAACTGCCCCGCCTCGAAACTTGACAAGCTAAGACAAAGCCAGTAAATTTTTATGCAGTAATGGATAACTGTTTTCGAGGAACTTCGCTTCCCGGAATTCTCAAATGGGCTATGTGTGTTCCCCAACGAATATGAGGAGGAAGAAATGAAGAGGAGGGATGA
>JAGGUL010000045.1 GCA_021158525.1 Candidatus Hydrothermota bacterium
CGAAACCATCCCTGTCGTAGTCGACCCATGCGGCATCGTGACCGAGCTGGTCATCCGCCACACCTGCCGCTTCCGCGACGTTTGTGAAAGTTCCATCCCCATTGTTTTTGAAGAGGCAATTGGGGCCGTCAAAGTTCACGACGTAGAGATCGATGTAGCCGTCATTATCGTAGTCAGCCCATTTACAGCCATGACCCCTGAAATGGGGATCGGCGACGCCGGTGGGTCCTGCCACATTTGTGAAAACGTTGTTTCCGTCGTTGCGATATAGAAAGTGAGCTCCACCTCCCGTGACATACAGGTCAAGTCTTCCATCTCCGTTGTAATCGATCCAGGAGACACCATCGGCTACATAGGGACTCCAGAGATAAAGGGAATCCGTCACGTCGAGAAACATCTGCCCCGACAAAAGGGCTATCATACACAGGAACAACAAACCCCCTGCTTTGTACATGGCAATCACCTCCCTTTGCATAAATACCCAGATGTGGGGGAATCTGGATTAGTGCGATACATGCTCATTTTTCAGGCTCCAATTAAACTTTTAATCCAATTTCTGAAATTTGTCAATAGTTTTTGGGTATGCTACAAAAATTAACGGTATCAAAACCTGAAGCCTTTTTAATGGACCTTTGACAAATCTCTTCATGACGGTTATAACTTCAACAGAGGATGGATGACCGAGGTAGCGAGATAGATAAATGTTTGGAAATGCTTCAGTTGCTTGAAGAGAAGCAAGAGGGGGTTCTTTTTGCCGAACTGAGGAATAAAATACTTAAGGGCGATGGAAAAAGCTGGTCCGCCTTTCTCGAGAAGTATTCCCGCTTTATCTATAGCAATGCGCTGAAGCAGTGTTCCGATTTCAAAGACAAAGAGGACCTCGTCTATGAGATTTACTGCGGCGTGGTTAAGAAGCTATGCCAGGACAATTTCAGGGTTCTCAGAGATTTTGAGGGAAGGTCAGACTTCAAAACCTATCTTTTCAGGATAATACAGACAGTTCGGCAGAGGATTCTGAACCTCAGAAATAGACAGAGAAAAATGAACCAGCAGAGAGAAGATCCGGAAGCTATCAGCTGTGGAAATTATATACCGTCGGGAGCAGTTCAGTTCGAGGAAGAATTGAGAAATTGCCTGGCTCATGTAAGCCCCGGCGAGAAACAGTTATTGAAACTCCGCTACCGGGAAGGCCTGACTTTCAGAGAACTTGCCGGTCGTCTTTCTCTCTCTGACGGGAATAGGGCAGCCTATGAGATTCGGAGAATTCTCAGGAAATTTGCCCCGATAAAGAAGCTGAAAGCCAGGTTTTGCTGGCGCGAGGATGAATATCCCTATCTCGCTGGAATCCTCAGCGAGCTTCTTTTCGAGTAGAGCCATTCCCCCATAAGGTATTGTAAGTCTATAAAAAATCAGGGCTTAAAAAATTTCCCTCCTTTCTGTCCAACGTATATGGGGGTCTAACAAGGGAGGTTTAGTATGAAATTTTCCCGTGATAGAAAGGGCCTCGTTTTCGCCCTTTTTCTTCTGATCGGAGGCGAAATCGAGGCTGCTGAGAAGATCAAATGGCCTCTCGGCCCGGGAGAGGTGAGATCTATCCCGGCGAGGCGATCTTTACCCGAGAGGTATCCGAAGGGAACTGAACTCGAAGGCGTCGCGGTGGTCAGCAACGAACCGGTCCTGGTTATCCTCGTCGAATTTTCCGATCAGCTGGGAACTTCCTTTTCAACACAATGGGCAAACAGGTACTTCGGCACCTCGAGGAGCGTGAGGCATTACTATCACGAGGTCTCCTATTATCAATCGGGAGTGAGGGGGCTCGATCTTTACCCTGCCTACGAGAACCACGGAGCGCCCAATGACGGCGTGGTGGGATGGGTTCAGATTACCTGGAATGACACTCTTGGCAACCCCAAAACAGTGCATCCCTGGAATCTCTACGGTTCCAACTGGGAGGTCCTCGGGGGCGGAAAAGTTATGGACTCAGTGGCAAAAGCTGCGGTTCTCGCTGCTGACGGCTACGTGGATTTTTCAGCATACGACCAGAACAGCGATGGGTACATATCATCGAGGGAGCTTCATATATCGATAATCCTCGCCGGCTACTTCAATATGGGAGCCGGAACTCCAGGTCCAATGACCAGAGGGTACAGATTCGCCGATCAGTACGGCGTTACCGTGGACGGAGTCACGGTTTTGAGGTGGAGTATACCGGGGGACTCTAACTCCGGGGGCTTTATGATGGACGGGGAGCTTGACTGGCAGCAGACAGCAGCGACGTACGACGACAGTCTGGTTCAGGTGGGCCCGCTGTGTCACGAGATGGGACACGACCTGGGGCTTCCCGACTTGTACGATACCGACCCATACAACGGGACGAGCTCTGGGGTCGGAGAGTGGTGTCTGATGGGGACGGGCTGCTGGTTGAGCTATACTGTGCCCTGGGGGAACAGTCCCGCCCACCTCTGTGCCTGGTGTAAGGAGAAACTCGGCTGGATCGCTTCGATGGTGATCCAATCTGACACGAACGGGGTTTATGTGCTCCGAATCGAGGATAATCCCTATGCCCTTAAGGTCTGGACCGATGGAAATCCCGGACAGGAGTATTTTCTCGTGTCCAATCGGCAAAATTACGGATACGATTCGACACTGGTGAGCGTTGGGGGCGGCACGGCCTCCGGTCTCCTCATATGGCACATCGATACCCTTGTGATAAGCCAGAACCTGTATTCCAACACAGTCAACGCCGACGAGACCCACAAAGGGGTGGATCTCGAATGCGCCGATCAGGTCCTTCCTGGCCATGTGCCCGATGCCGATCACCTCGATTCCTATGCCAATCAGGGCGACAACAACGATCCATTCTACTCCGGCAACAACGATCACTTCGGGCGCTACGGCAACACAATTCCTGACAGTCGGGATTACGGGAATAACGATACTTATGTCGATATTTCGAATATCGGCTCCTCCGGCTATACCATCAATTGCAATGTGAAGGTGGCCTCTCCGCCATCGGTCGTTTCGACCTATCCCTCACGAAATGCCCGCAACGTGCCATTGAATGCCAGCATATCGGTAGAATTCGACAAGGATATGGATCCGGCTTCCTTCACCACGAGCACCTTTAAAGTCCACGCTTCCAACAGCGGGTTCAAATACGGAGTTTTAAGCTACAACTCAGCCACAAAGACAGCGACTTTTGATCCCTCGAGCGATTTTCTGCCGGGAGAGAAGGTCACCGTCATCCTCACCGGCGGCATTCGATCCTCGTCGGGTGCCCAGATAGACGGCTATATCTGGCACTTCACCGCCGATGTGGTGGGAGCCTGTACGGGAACCTTTCAGGATACCTTTTCGTTTTTTAATATTGTTGAGGGTGTCTGCACAGGTGACTTCGACAGGGACGGCTACGTCGATGTGGCGATGGTCCTTTCAGGTTATGATTCGCTCATAGTCTGGTTCAACAACGGCGATGGATTTTTCTCTCCCGTAGGCTACTCCGGTGGAACCTATCCCAGACATATATACTCCGTCGATGTGGATTCGGATAACGATCTGGACCTTGTGGTGAGTGCCTCCGGGCATTACGTCAATGATGGAGGCGTTTTCATCTATAAAAACAATGGGTTTGGCAATTTCACAGGGCCAACCTATCTCTTCTACGGAAACCTTCCCGGGAATATGGCAATCATCGACCTTGAGGCCGATGGGGATCTGGACTTCCTAATAACCAACGGATACTACACGAATTACCACGTATTTGTCTATCGTAACGACGGCTATGGAAACTACACAGCAGGGGAATGGATTTCGACGGGTTCGGGAGGTATGCTTGTCTCCGGGGATTTCAATGAAGATGGATACGAGGATTTCGGGATGTTGCGGTCTTTCGATTCTGTCCCTGTTGACAGCATTTCCATCGTTCTGAACGATGGCACTGGGGTTTTCCCCCAGAACCCAACGTTACATACATATCCCCTCTCTGATCGCCCCTGCAGTGGCTATTGCGCCGATTTCAACGATGACGGCCATCTGGATATAGCGGCTTGCCACGTTCTCGCCGATACCATTGCTCTCCTGATGAACGATGGGAACGCAAATTTCTCAGGGCCTTATAAATACGGAGCAAAGTCAATGGCTTTTTGCATAAGCGGTGGGGACTTCGATAACGACGGCGATGTGGATCTCGTGCTGACGAGCGATAACTATTCGGAGAGGATTCTATACGTGATTTTCAACCAGGGAGACGGTTCCTTCACGGGGGGCACGTCTTACGATCTGGGCAATCTCAGGGCATTCAGCGTGACCAGCGCTGATCTCGACAACGACGGAGATCTCGATCTCGTATCGCCCAAGATATTTTTCAACGAGAACCTGCCGCTGCAGTTCACTCGCGGGGACGCCAACGCCGACGGAGCGATCAACGTTACCGATGCAGTTTTTGAGCTCGGGAATCTTTTTCCTCCTCAGTTCCCCTGCCAGCGGGCGGCGGACATGAATGCGGATGATGCCCTCAACGTCACAGACGTTCTATATCTCCTTAACAACCTTTTCCCTCTTAACCTTCCGCCTCCCGATTCCTGTGGTGGAGATATGTTGACCCTGCCCTGTGATTCTTTTCCGCCCTGTGGATATTACGGGAGGTAATAGACAGTTTTAATCAGGGACTTTCGATCCTATCGAGGAGGATGTCCACGCCGGGCTCAACGTGATAAGGAAGACTTCAGCCTGTTTTTGTGGAGTTCAATTGTGCTTTAAAAGCTTTTAGATCCTGTCAAAGTGATCGGGGGAACTGGCTGCCTTTAGTTTCCCCGTCTTTTCCGTATCTCCTTCATGAGCTCAGGGATAACTTCAAACAAGTCGCCCACGATTCCCAGATCGGCGATGTCGAAGATCGGTGCGTCGGGGTCCTTGTTTATCGCGATTATGAAGTCGCTCGATTTCATACCGGCCTGGTGCTGAATTGCACCGGAGATTCCGCAGGCGATATATACTTTCGGAGATACCGTCTTCCCGGTCTGACCGACCTGGTGAGGGTAGGGTATCCAACCAGCATCTACGGCGGCCCTGGAAGCTCCAACCGCGGCGTTGAGCTCTTTCGCAAGGTCGAAAATTATCTTGAAGTTCTCCTTGCTACCAACGCCACGGCCGCCCGAGACGATGATGTCGGCATCCTCCAGGTTAACGTTTTCCCCTTCTGTAACCAGAACGTCGATGACGGCCTTGTAGAAGGGAGGAGAATAACCGTCGCAGCGAAATTCTATTATCTCGCCCTCTCTGTCTTCCGGTGGCAGAGGTTTGAAAACCCTGGGCCTCACCGTGGCCATCTGGGGCCTTGTGTATTCGGTCTTTATGGTCGCCATTATGTTTCCGCCGAATGCCGGCCTGGTCTGAAGCAGGAGACCTGTTCCCCCCTCGATGTCGAAGTCCGTGCAATCTGCGGTCAGGCCTGTCTTGAGGATCGCGGCGACCCTCGGGAAAAGCGCCCTCCCCACCGCCGTTGCACCGCCTATGACTATTTCCGGGCGGTACTGCTCCACCACTTTGCTGAATATGTCCGCATAGTGTTCATCGACGAATTTGTCCAGATCGCCTCTCTCAGCGATGATCACCCTGTCAGCGCCGTGCTTGATGAGGTCGGGTGCGAACTTCTTTACGTCTTTTCCAATGAGGAGCGCGGTCACATTGCCTTTTCTCTTCTCGGTAAGCCTGCGGGCGACCCCGAGGATTTCCAGGGAAACTCTCGAGAGCTTCCCGTTCAGAACTTCGCCGTAGACCATTATTCCGGAATATCCGGTCGGTGCCTCTTTCTTCTCCGCGCCCTCGCCGCCAACGAGCTCAAGTGCCTCGAAGGAGCAGGATTCGACGCAGATGCCACAGAAGGTGCAGTTCTCGTAAACGACGGCGATCCCGTCCACAACCTCGATGGCTCCGTACGGACAGACCCCCTCACAGATCCCGCAGCCCGTGCAGTTTTCGACGATAACTACGAGTTTTTGATCAGCCATATCGAGCTCCTAAATGATCTTCATCTCCTCCAGTTTTCTGGCGATGTGGCGCGCGAGCTCCTCCGGCTCTCCATGGTATTTTTCGCCGCCCTTTTTGACGGGAGGGGCGAAGATGCTGACCACTCTTGTGGGAGAGCCGTCAAGACCTATGTACCTTTGATCGACTTCGACAGAACTGGAATCCCACACCTCGGCTTTGAATTTCTTTGCCTTCATCATGCCGCGAAGGGAAGGTATCCTCGGCTCGTTTATCTCCTTGTTCACTGTGATGACACAGGGCAGCGAGGACTCGACGATGTCATAGCCATAGTCGGTGAGCCTCTCGACCTTTATCCTGTCATCGCCGATATCGATGATTCTGCTCACGTAGGTGATCTGGGGAAAATTCAGCCAGGTGGCGAGCTCCGGCCCCACCTGCGCCGTGTCTCCATCCATAGCCTGCTTTCCGCAGATGATTATCCAGGGGGAGCCAAGCTTTTCTATGCTCTTTGCCAGGGTATAGGAGGTCGCAAGGGTGTCGGCCCCGGCAAAGGCCCTGTCCGATATCAGGATGCCGTGATCGGCCCCCATGGCTATGGCTTCCCTCAAGGCTTCTTCTGCCTGTGGAGGCCCCATGGTCATGACGACCACGCGGCCCTTTCCCGTTCGCTCCTTTATTCTGAGGCCCTCCTCAATGGCATAGAGGTCAAAGGGGTTGACGATGGACTTCACGCCCTCCCTGATCAGGGTACCCCTTTCGGGGTCCATCTGTACGTCCTGGGTATCGGGAACCTGCTTTATGCAGACCACTATGTTCATCTATTTCACCTCTTTGAGGAGCTGAGATGCGATGATGTTCCTCATTATCTGGTTGGTTCCCTCGTAGATCTGAGTTATTTTGGCATCCCTCAGGAGTTTCTCCACCGGGTACTCCTTCATGTAGCCGTAGCCTCCGAAGATCTGCACGGCGTTTAAGGCTGCTTCCATGGCCACGTCAGAGGCAAGGCACTTCACCATGGCCGATTCCTTTGATATCTTCGTGTTGCCCTTGTCGATGTTTCTGGCGACCTGGTACGTGAGCGCCCTGGCCGCCTCGAGCTTCATCGCCATGTCGGCCAGCATGTGCTGAATCGCCTGGAAATTGGCGATGGGAACCCCGAACTGGACCCTCTGCTTGGCATAACGGGCGGCCTCCTCAATGGCGGCCTGTGCGATTCCGAGGGCCTGTGCGGCCACGCCGGGCCTCGAGTAGTCAAAGGTCTTCATGGCAATGATGAAGCCCATCCCTTCCCTTCCCAGCAGGTTTTCGGCGGGAACCCTGCAATCCTGGAAGATTAGTTCCCTTGTGGCCGATGCTCTAATTCCGAGCTTGTTTTCTTTCTTGCCAAAGCTAAAGCCGGGCGTCCCCTTCTCGACTATAAAGGCTGAAGCGCCCCGCGCCCCCTTCTCGGGATTTGTAAGTGCGATAACCACGTAAATACCGGCTTCCCCACCGTTGGTTATGAACTGCTTTGTCCCATTCAGGACATAGTGATCTCCATCTTTTATCGCCCTGGTCTTGATGTTTCCGGCGTCGCTTCCAGCATCGGCCTCCGTGAGGGCAAAGGCCACCACCTCTCCGGAAGCCACCCGGGGCAGGTATTTTTTCTTCTGTTCCTCGTTTCCAAAAAGAATTATCGGAAAGGTGCCCAGGGCTGTTCCCGCAAAGGCCAGGGCTATCCCCGCGCACCCCCTGCTCAGCTCCTCCACCGCCAGGGTTAAAGCCATCACACCGCCGCCGAGCCCTTCGTATTCCTCGGGGATGAAGATTCTGAAGAGATCGCTCTCCGCCATAACCTTGACAATGTCCCATGGGAATTCCTGGGTTTCATCGTAGTATTCTCGCTTCGGAAAGATTTTCTCCTCTGCTATTTTCCTTGCAAGCTCTTTTATCATCTGTTCCTCTTCGGTGAGGAAATAATCGATCATAACTGCCTCCTTATTTTTCGAATGCCGTAATTTAAAAGAGCCTGAACTACGAAGAAAATGTAAATTTTTCCGCCTTCCCCCGATTTTCAGAATTTTAAAATAGAACGCTTCTTTATGCAATTTGGAGCAGAAGTGCAGATTTATTGTCAGATGCTTGAGCTTCAAAACTTTGATTTCCTGAGACTTATGGAATTTTGAAGGCCGGACGGCCGGGCAATATAATATCGGCATGGAGATCCTTAACAATTTGCCGGAGGATAAGTATCTGGAAATAGATGACTTTCTTGCTTTTCTGGGCGTATATGAGGACAGGAAACGTCTGGTAGCCTTTAAAAGGGCGTTGAGAAAGTTCAGGGCGAGAGTGGTGGTGGAGGCGGGAGCAGGGCTGGGGGAACTGGCCGAAGCGTTGCTGAGGACCCTTCGACCCGAAAAGCTGTATCTAATCGAGGATAACAGGCCTGCATACGAATACCTGAAGAAGAAGTTCCGGGGGCGTTCCGACGTTGAAGTCATAAGAGGCTTGATAGAGGAATGGGAAGCTCCGACTAACGTAGATCTTCTCGTGCAGGAGTTCTACGGGCCGCTTCTCTATGACGAGAGCCTGGAAGCACTGAGCAGGTTAAAATTCACTCCGGAGAAGGTGTTTCCCAACAGGGGGTTCCTGCGCTACCAGGTGGTCGACCTCGAGAGCCTCGACGAGCCGGTAATAGACAGGAACATCTGGCATATCTTTGATAATGTTCTGGTCTCGGATCTGTTCTGGTATTTCGAGGATTACCGGCCGCAGGGAACGGTTCTCGAATGGAGATATCCTGAGCTCATGCGCTATGACGTTGACCTCTCGGGCCTTCAGGGGGATGTTTTGGTTCTGGCAGTGGAGGTCTGGCATGACGAGGAGAAGCTCTGCGATCCCGCAAGCTGCCTGAACTGGCCTTTTGTGTTCACGCCGAGGATCGGCGACAGTTTCGCGCTGGAATTTTCCTATAAAGACGGTTTCACCGAGGTGTTTTTTCAGTGGACAGGATAAACGGCGTCTCTGATTGGACTCGTGACGCCACAAAGGGGCCCTTTGTGGTTATTTCAGTTCCAGATCCGCAAGACTACAGAAAATTCAGCGGACCAGCTGGAATACCTGAGTATGGATGCATCCTCAATTTGAGCGCAAAGCAGGGAGACACCGGCAGGCAGCCTCATTCTACTCCGGTCCCTTCCGTCCCAGTACGTTTTTCTCGAACTCACCCTGATTGTCCTGAGAGCCACCCCGAGACGTTGTAGATTTGAATTTTTGCTCCCTTTTCCAGGAGATCGTCAAAGATGATTGTGAGCCTGTCTCCCACAGGATTGGGGAGTCTTCCAACCCGTATTAAAAATTTTCGATATAATAAGGTAGATCTTGACAAAATATAAAAAAAATTTTATACATATCCGAAAGGAGAGGTGATGAATATGGGCAACAAGAACGAGAGGGAATTCAATAATTTCAATCTGAAAATCGGCGAAATGATCAGAAAAGAAAGGGAAAGGGCGGGATTGAGCCAGAAGGAGCTTGCTGAGCTGGCGGGTTTCAAAAACTACCAGACTCTCTGGGCGATCGAAAAGGGAAGGAGGGAGGTAAAACTCAACGAGCTCAGCCGCATAGCGAGAGCTCTCGGATTGAACGTTTCAAATTTTCTGAAATTGGAGGAAAGGACCTGGCCGAAGTTCCTCTGGTTTTCAGGACGAGAGAAAGACACCACAAAGCTGAGGAGATTGGAAAACAGAGTTTATCAGGTTCTGCAAAACTTTAAATACCTGGCCGGCATTGCCCAGATTTCCTGGTTTAATCAGGATTTCTCTGCTTTGCAGCGCATGCGGTCGAGTTATGGCGACGAAAATCGCTTTGTTACTGATCTGGCAAGAAAAATCAGAGACGAGTGGAACCTGGGTCGCTATCCTGCCAGAAACCTTTACGACGTTCTGGAGGCCAGAGGCATATTGATTTTTGGGATCCAGGATGCGGTGGCAAATGCCTCCGTTATCGATGATATAACAAACGCTCTTGTTCTCTACAAAAAAGAAGCTCCCACTGATGTGATAGTAAATACCGCAAAGGCCCTTTTCCGAATTATAGCCGGGGATATATATGATTTCACCAACAGGAAGGACGTCGAAAAGCTGGAGAAATCTTTCGTCGCGGAGCTTTTGATCCCGGAGGAGACGCTCAGGGAGACCCTTTCGCGGGAGGTACAGCATTACTTTAAAAAGGAGTTGTATACAGAATCTTTGAAATTCGGTGTCCCCGAGTCCCTGTTTTATGAGAAAATAAGGAATCTGAAAGATTTTAAGCATCTCGCTGGCGGGTTTGAACACGCTTTTAATACAGTCAGAGATAGTAACCTCCCCAGTGCATACTTGAAGTCCTGGGAAAATTTGAAGCGGTTTCACTTGAGGGAATTTCCCCTTCAGTATGTGAAGCTCGCGTGGTGGGCCTACAAAGAAGGGAAAATTTCAAAGATGTTGCTCGCGGAATTTTTCTGGAAGAACATCGCTGAGATCGAATACTTCCTCGAAGAACATTACGGGGACGTTCTTGATTTTTGAGGAGTGAAGCTTTGAAGAAGGTCATCGTTGATGCAAATGTCATCATTAAGCTCCACGAGCTCGGGAAGTTTGAATCCCTTCTCAAAGTATGCGAAATTTACGTGACGGAGACGATTAAAGACGAAGCAAGGTTTTATTTGCAAGATCTGGGGAATGGGGTACCACGTAAAGTGATGATCGATCTGGATGGATATATCCGTAAGGGGAGGCTTAAGGTTTTGAGCGACCCGCCGATGGATAAGATCGCAGAATTCTCTGCTCGCCTTGAGAAGAAACTACCTGACAAGGGAATACAGTTGGGCGAGACCTCCTGCCTCATTTATCTGATGGAGTCCGGAAGCAATTATTACTTTTGTACGGGTGATAGAGCGGTTATGTTTGTGGCGGGTTATATGGGATTTGGCGACAGGCTGGTTTCCCTGGGGGCTCTTCTGGGCGTGATTACAGGGCTCGAATATAGCTATACCGAGGATTGCCTGAAAAAGGAAATCGGGAAAGGGTCGATAAGGAAAATTCAGGAAGGAGCTGGGTGATCTTCTGATATGTTCGAAGTGGAAGCTTTGTAACGAGCTTTCTCGTAATTCACCCGTTTGCAATTTAGGGGGAGGCATTTAAAATTATCCGGGATGAGAAGGGCCTCTGACATCGATCCGCAATATCTTTATCTGGTCAAGAACCTCAGGGGGATAATATACTTTTCGAAAGAGGTCGATCCTTCACGGGAGCTGAACTGGCTCAGGAGGAAGTTCAGGTACCGCGATCTGGGTGTTTCCGCAAACCTCGGGATCGAGGTGAAATGGAAGAAGCTCGTGACGCTTCCGCCTGTTGTCGACGATCCAGCCCTCGATTCCCTTTACCAGGCATCGAGATTTCTGTGTGGTCTCATCCTTCTAAAAGAAAGAAGCCTCGAAGACTTCCGGAGAGCTGCTGTGGCGGAATGGAGGACGAAGGAGAAGCTATCAGATCGCGATCTGAGATTCAACCTCAGGCTCATTGACTATGCCGTTACCGATCTTTACCTCCAATCTATAGAGCTCGGAAAGAAGGGCGATCTCGAGGGGAGAAAGAAGCTGGCCCTCGAAGATCTGAAGAGGTACTGGAGGGTCAAATCGGAGGAGTCGGGCAGGGTCCTTATAGCTTACATCGATCCCCTGTTGATAGGGCCTGCGCCCGAAGATCCCCTCTTCATGAGCCTGATCCCGGCCATGGTGCTCGAACTTCAGGAGTAGCCCGGGACCGGTATTTCCTCAATCGGTTTTTGTGCTTTTGAAAGGACCAGTAGACTCAGCTAAAGCCTCAGCGCAGCGCCGAAGGACGTATTATCACCCCCAGAGGTCAGTTGAAGGGTTAGCCTTTTTGCGACCACAACCTGAATTCCCCAGAGATTTGCGGCAAAGGGGTTGTTTTTCTTCACGAAGGTCGTAGGAATCAGGGGTATGAAAACGATTTCGTCCTCGCCGTAATTGTTGAAACCCAGGATCAACCCCATGCCGGTTTCCCTTGTCGGTCTGTAGATTTCAAAAGTCACGAGCTGGAAGCTTCTGATCTCCCTTTTCCCCTGGAGGCTGTGTTCGAGATCGAAAGAGAAGGTTACTCTCAAATTTTCTATGAAGGCCTGATGGTAGGCGGTGCCGATCCGAAGGAAAGGCTTAGGATCGTAGAAAGGAACCTCGCCCTTTCCTAAGAGTTTCAGGTCTCTCAGGCTGAGCCCCAGGTCTACATGGTCATGCCCGTAGTGAGTCCCAATGTCTATGTAAAGGTCCGATTCGTGGACCTGTTCGGGCTCGAGCCGGAAATCTTTCCATTTTTCGCCGATTTTCTCTGAGAGCTTCAGTGCGAGCCCGTAGCTTCCCCTTTTCCAGCGGGCAGATCCCATCAATGTGGCGAGGATGTGTTCTTGTTTGCCGAATGGGAAGGCCTCCACCCCTACCACAGGCATTGTACCCGGTGATTTTGACGTGTACTTCAGGTAGGAAGCGGTCGATATCTTGCTTTTCGGAATACTGAATAAGAGGGAATGTGAAGTCATCGAGGCTCCGAACCAGTTTAAATTGTAAATCGAGAGTTTGTAGAGGATTGAACCCCTGGAGAGGGTGGATAAAAGCGATGGGTTAAAGAGGGCACCTTCGGGCAGATCGGATATGGATGAAACAGCTCCATCATTGACGACAAAGGGGATTCGAGGGAGGGCAGATGGCAGACTTATTATAATGGCTATAATGAAATTCATATCTACACCCCCCATGCGAATTATCTTTTTAAAGATAAGCCCCATCTTGTCAGAAATCAATGCCCAGAGCCGATTCACAAATAGCTCCCCGTGAAGCTCTACGGGTTTCAAATAGTTTATTCAGGACTACTTATTTCAAGAACCGAGAATGGATTCTCGGTATTGGCCCTTTAATCTTCTGAACAGGCGCTTATAATGTTCTATGGATCGAACAAAGGGGATTAAATTGAGAAGAATTATTTCAGCCATGATCATTACTTTGGTTGTAGTAGCTTCCGGGCTTTACGCAGGGGAGGGGGATACATCCCAACGAGAACCGGGAATAAAGTTAGAGCTAATATGGGAGGCGGAAATACCGGAAGGTGTTCAGAAGGTCGTTTTTCTGGACGAAAAGGGCTACAATGTATTTTCGGTGCAGTGTGAGGATCCGGAGGGTGCGTTGAGGGATAAGAGGGTATTGATGGTGGAGGGGGGCAGGTTGAGGTATTGTGAGGGTGAGGGGATGAGGTTGGTGAGGGAGGTGGAGTTGAGGGGAGGGCACATTGCGATATCGAAGAACGGTAGGAATATAGTGACGATAGAGGGATTGGAGAGGGATACGATGAAGGAGGGGGGCTATATAGACAAGCCAGCGGTGTTGAGGTTGTACAGGTGGGATGGGGAGGAGCTGGGTGAGGTAGAGATATCTCCGGGGGGATGGGAATATATAGATCTTTATCCTTTGGGCAACGATCGGACAGTATTGATGCATCTGGCTGGAGGCGAAGGGTTATACAACGGCATAGAGGTTTTAGTGAGGCATGGAGAGAGGTTAGAGGAGGAGATTACAGATTTGGAGAGTAGCTGGGTGGTGGATTATGCCGAGAGTGGGGAGAGGGCGTTGGTTGTGTTGAGGAACAGGTATATGGTGGTGATTGATGGTGAGGGGAGGGAGGAGAGTCGGTATATATGTCCGCGGCCGTTCAGGGGAGGGTATTTATCGCCGAGGGGGAATTATATAGCGGAGGTAACAGCGGGTAAGTATGTGATGATATATGATCGAGGTGGGCGATTGATAGCAGAGCATCATGTTCAGGGCCCAGGTAATTATTACGCGGCTTTTTCGCCCGATGAGAAATATCTATGTGTGACACCGGGTTTCAGGAAGATATACTTTTTCGAAACCCAAACAGGCAAACTTATCTGGGAATACACATATCCTGACGACCGCCCATCTTTCTTTCCTGGAGATGTTGCTCCTGAAGGCGAATTCACTTTTATGGTTTTCACGCCTTCTAAGGAGGAGAGCAAGTGGATACGGGTTTTTGACAAAGGAGGGAAGGTGGTGGGCAAGTTAGGGCCGTTAGATTTTTCGGGTTATAGTTTACCGGTTAGATATGTCGGCCAGGTACAGCAGCTGTTTGTGAGGCTGCCGTCGAGGATGTTTTTGTATCGGCTTGATGGGATAGGGGGTGAGTGATGATGTGGGCTATTGGAGAGAAGAACGGAGTGTCAGTGTTGAGGTCGAAATCAAGGCAGGTATGTTTTATACTGTTGATGGGGATTTTTGTGAGATTTTCTTTGCTTTTGGCTTATGACTGGCCGATAAGGGAGGACACGGTTCAGCATGTGATTAACTCTACATTAGGTGAGTGGCGCAATGGTCATTTTCACGCAGGTATTGATATCAACGCACCCTGTAGCACAGGTGTTTACGCTATTGAGGGTGATATATGTTACAAGGACATTGACACTCTTCCGCCTATCACAATTCGAGGTATCAACATTGGCCATTTTCGATATTTTCACGTAGTGATTAGAGATATTATCGATGATACCTCCTATGTGGGACCTGACTCTTTATTTGCCAAAACTGATACTGCTGATCACGTGCACCTTCAGGAGGCGGACAGGAGGTTGACTGCGCCGGGTCCCAGTGCCAATGACGCGATCTGGCTCAATTAACGGAGCACAAAATAGATTTGATTAATGTCGAGATCATAAAGAGTTTGTATTGAATTTTTCCAAAGTTGAGACATAATTAGGCATGGTTTATTCTTAACAAAGATAAGAGGAGGTTAATATGAACAGGCTATTGTTTGTGGTAATTATGGCTGTCATGGCAGGGCTTCATGCCCAGGGAGGTGTAGTTAAGAGAAAGGTAGCAAGAGGTGTGAATCTAGAGGTAGTTTACGAGAGGAATTTTGAAGAGCCAGTTATTGATGTGATATTTGACACTGCAACTGTTACGATAGAAGAAGCAAGGCGGATGGGATGGAAAGAAGAGGCATTTACGGAGGATGAGGTTAAGAGAGGAAAAGTCCTTGTTTCCTATCCGAAGGTTGTGTTGGTGGGCGGTGAAGAAGGAGAGGGTTATTGGGGGTGGTATATTCCCCCAAAGGGGTTACCCAGAAGGATAAAAATGGTGAGATTTTATTCTAAAAACGGAAGTATTATAAAAGAGCTGCAGGTGGGTAAAGATAGCATAGAGTATGTTTATCTTTCCCCTCAGAAAAAATTTTTTATTGTGAGCAAAATTCCCTGGGAATATGCTCCTGATCATACTGGGGGAATTTTATATAATTTATACGGCGAGAAGATATGGGAAATAGAGGATCGAGTATCCCCAATATGTGTTTCAGATAAAGGTAGTGCAGTGGCTGTGTATCTTGATTGGCAAGTTCCACCTGAGCCAGGGGGAGATTTCTATATATACGACTCAACGGGAAAATTGATAGCGAGGATGGAAAATCCGGGTTCTACTGAAGTTTTTCCTATATTTGCCAGGTATTCTCAAGATGGACATTTTGTCCTGCTATGTTACAGTGGAGAGACTGTGCCACCTACCATATTTTTTCTGATCGATGAAAAAGGGGAAATCTTATGGGAGAAAAAGCTCTCAGAATATGCGTATTCTTCAAGAGGGGGATCAATAGATATACAAACTCATAGCTGGATAGTCGGTACTGCATTTAAAGGCAGAGCAAATTTTTATGGTTTTTTGATGGATTGGGCTGGAAATTTGAGGTGGATTAAACCATTAAATTCATGGGGAGACTGGATAAGTTTGATTTCGCAAAGTGGTGAGAGAGTTTATTTTTGTTCTAACAGGGGCTATATACTAGGCGCGA
>JAGGUL010000015.1 GCA_021158525.1 Candidatus Hydrothermota bacterium
GATACAGGAGAGTTTTCTCAGGATATTCCTTACCGAAGGGCAAATACCACCGAAAGGCTTTGAATATGTTTGTTAAATCAAAGATCAAAATTAAACATGCTTTGCAGAAGTAATTATTTCTGAGTGACTTCTCTCCTTGACAAATTCATGGCACTTGTTTAATATTCTATTGAAACAATCGGGGGGTGATCAAAATGAGAAAAAAGAGAAAGAATTACGAACCTGAGCGGAGTTATCCAAAAGATTTTCAGGTAGCCCTCGCGATCTCACTGGTCTTTTTTATCTCTCTTTTTCTCACTGTAAAATCTCTTGAAGTTAAACCAATTCGTTTTCTTCCTCCTCCTATTTATCCTATTTGTCCTATAGACCGTTTTTCTGAGCCGCCTCCTGAGCCACCTACGTCTTCTCCTCCGAAACCCCAGCTTCCTCTGGAAGTAAAAGAAAGCGGTGGAGCTGATGAAGAAGGGGAGGATGTCGAGATAGCTCCTACAACGGAATTCGATGAACTCGTGGCCCCGCCTCCTCCTGCATCAAGCGAGGAGGTGTATAAGTTCTACGCAGTAGAGGTGAAACCTCAGATATTGAAGAAGTACGAACCGGTCTATCCTGAAATGGCTAAAAAGGCCGGGATCGAGGGGCAGGTGTTCATACAGGCCCTCATCGATGAGACTGGCCACGTCACCGAGGCCAAGGTCCTGAGGAGTACCAACCCCGTGTTTGAGGCTCCTGCTATGGAAGCGGCGAGGAAATTCCTCTTCAAGCCGGGATATCAAAGGGACAAACCGGTAAAAGTACTGGTAGTGATTCCCTTCACGTTTAAACTGACAAGATAAAGAGAAAAAAATAAAAAATTCTGCAGGTCGGTTATCATTGTAACATTTACTGAATACACTTCAGGAATACGAGGAAATGCAATTGATATTAAGTTACAGGATTTACTAAGAGAATTGCGTGGGGAAAAAGTGGATATTTTTTAATTTAGAAGTTACCTTTCAATTTAATGTGTAGCCTCTATCTCCATTAGAAAACCCCTCTCGTTGGGGATAACCCTGAGTTTCTTCATGGCCTCTCCATGTATCATGGCGTATCATGGCTCCGATTGTATCCTCGCCTTTTTAAGCTGTCAAGTTGACTTGAGGCAGTTTTGACCTTTATTTTATCCGAAAGATGAAACTCTACTACACCATAACCGAGGCTGCGGAGCTGCTCGGAGTGAGGCCTCATATTCTTCGTTATTGGGAGAACGAGCTGAAAGCTCTACGGCCCAGGAGAAAGAGCGGAAAGAGGTTTTATACGCCTGAGGACCTCAAGATAGCCTTCATCATCAAGACCCTTATAAAAAAGGAAGGGTACACCTTAAATGGGGCCCGCAAGAAACTCAGGGACTCCAACCTCCAGGATCTGATGCCCCACGCCGCCGAGGCACTCCTTCTGGAAATAAAAGAGGAGCTTCAGGCCCTCCATCACGAGATCGAGCAGTGCCTCAAGACCTTGAGGGAGGACACAAAGAGATGAAACTATGTCTCCTCGGAATAATTCAGGGGCTGACCGAATTCCTTCCCGTTTCGAGCTCAGGCCACCTGGTTCTCGCTCAGCAATTCCTGGGCGTCCACATTCCCGGCATTTCGCTCGAGATAACCTTGCATCTGGCAACCCTGCTGGCGATCTTCGTCTACTTCAACAGAAATCTCCTGGAAATCTTCGACTTCAAAAATCAGCCCCTCAAGCAGAATCTCCTCCTGCTCCTCGTCGTCGGTTCTATTCCTGCAGGAATTGCCGGAGGACTGGGGGCTGAGCGCATAGAGGCCCTCTTCGAAGGCATCAAGGCGCCTTCCATATTCCTCCTGTTGAACGGATTGATCCTTTCCACAAGCCTCCTGGCGAGAGAGAAACGCGACGATGTAACGATCTGGGACGCCCTTCTCATAGGAAGCGCCCAGGCTCTGGCCATTCTGCCCGGCATATCCCGGTCCGGCAGCACGATCACCATGGCCCTCCTCCTCGGTCTCAGGAGGGAAAGAGCTTTCCGGTTTTCCTTTTATCTCTCCATTCCGGCCATACTGGGGGCTTCCCTCCTCGACATGCTCAAGGAGGGCTGGACACCCAATCAGAATTACCTTCTTCCCTTTATCCTTTCCTTCGCTTTCGGGCTTTTCGCTCTGTACCTCCTCAAGAACGTCGTGCTCAGGGGCAAACTGGCTTATTTCGGCATCTACACCGCTCTTCTCGGGCTAACGGCCCTGATTCTCGCTGGATAAATCTGCTTTTTTCAGTTGACAAAGAAGTTCATTGAATTTAAAATGAGTTCCAAAATTCGAAGATTGAAAACAAAACTGAAAGGAGGTTCGCAGAGATGGGCGGATTAGTAAATTATTTCCATCAGGGCGGATCGATGATGTGGTTGCTTCTTATAGTGGCAATCCTCGCGGTCGCTATAATCATAGAGAGGATCTTCAGTCTGTACATAAAGGCGAGAACGAACCCTATGAAGCTGGTGGAAGTCGTCAAGAGCAAAATAGAAGAAGGGGGCATCGACGATGCCCTGGACTTCCTTGCCAAGCACAAGAGCCCCATCGCAAAAGTCCTCTATGCGGGACTTGAGAAAATAGAAAGGGGCCGGGGTGTTGTAGAAGAGGCCATGGCGCGAAAGGCCTCACAGGAATTCGCCTTTCTCGACAGAGGTATGATCTACCTCGCCGCCGCCGTGACAGTCGCACCCATCCTCGGATTCCTGGGAACGGTCACGGGAATGATCAAGGCTTTCCAGGCGATCGCTCTCGCCGGCGAGGTGGAGCCCACTCTCGTCGCTAAAGGCATATCGGAGGCCCTCATAACCACAGCCACCGGTCTTCTGATCGCGGCGCCTGTGTCGGTCTTCTACTCTGCCTTTTCCTCTACGATCAACGGATACAACAGAAAAGCCGAAGAGGCAGCCAATAGCCTCGTGGAATACCTCCTGGAAAAGGGCGTCCTTCACGAAGTCGAATAAACCAGGAGGTGACATAAATTGCCTATACTCAGGAAAAAGAGAGGCCTTGCCACCGAGGTGGAAATACCTACGGCCTCGATGGCGGACATAGCCTTCCTGCTCATAATATTCTTCATGACCACAACCATCTTCGCTCGAGATAAAGGCCTGAAGCTGGTCCTGCCAGAAAAGGGCCAGGAAGTCAAGGTAAAATCCAAAAGCATTCTCAAGATCTCCATAAACGACCAGGGCCAGATTTTTGCGGGCGATCAGCTCACCACACTTGCCGAATTGCCCGAGATCGTGAAGCAGAGGCTGGCCGAAAATCCGAAGCTCGTGATATTGATAAAAACCCATGCCAACGCTCCCTACGAACTGATGATAAAAACCTTTGACACGATAAAAGGGATTGAAGAAGCCAAGCGAGTTGCTCTGGGGGTCATAAAGCCGGGAGGTAGCTGACGATGAAGATACGCCAGAAAAAGGAGATGAAGGTCGTAATCCCCACCGCCTCCACTTCCGACATAGCTTTCCTTCTCATAATCTTCTTCATGTTGACCACAGTCTTCAGAAAGGAACTCGGGCTGAAAGTAACCCTTCCCCAGGCTAAGAAAACTGAGAGGATCCTGAAAAGCAGAGACGTGGCTAACATCTACATAGATAAAGATGGGAAAATCTCCGTTGACGATAAGCTCGTTTCCCCTCAGCAGGTCGCTCTGCTCTTCAAGATGAAACTCGCTGAAAATCCCTCTCTGATCGCTCAGATCAAGGCAGACAAAAACGCCAAATACGGCGTTGTGAACGACGTTCTCGATGCCCTTCGTGAGGCTCACGCCTTCCGCGTCGTCTTCGCGACCGAATACGAGAAAGGTACTTAGAAAAGCTTGACATATTCTGGACATTGTGCTTAATATTTTACTGAAACCTTTCAGGGGAAGGTGATTTTTATGAAAAAGAAAGAAAGAAAAATCTATGAGCCCGAGCAAGACTACTCCAAGGATTTTCAGATAGCCCTGGCTATCTCGCTGATAATCTTTATCTTCATATTTCTCACCGTCAAATCCCTCGAAGTAAAACCATACAAGCCCAAAGGGGAAGTGGAGACGATAGTCGAGCCGACTCCTCAGGAGCTCGAACAGATCGAGGAGCCGCCACCTCCTCCGAAGCCTCAGCTTCCTGTGGAGGCAACGGAAAGCGAGGAAGCCGCCGAGGAGGAGGAAGACGTCGAAATTGCTCCTACAACTGAATTCAACGAACTCGAGGCCCCACCTCCTCCCAAAACAGAGGAGGTGTACGAGTTCTACGCGGTAGAGGTGAAACCTCAGATCTTAAAGAGGTATGAACCTGTCTACCCCGAAATGGCTAAAAAAGCCGGGATCGAGGGACAGGTTTTCATCAAAGCACTCGTCGACGAGACGGGGCACGTCACCGATGTCAGAGTCCTGAGGAGCACAAACCCCGTCTTCGAGGCTCCTGCCATGGAAGCGGCGAGAAAATTCGTCTTCAAGCCGGGATATCAGAGGGACAAACCGGTAAAGGTGTGGGTAGTAATTCCCTTCAGGTTTAAATTGACAAAATAAAGGGGAGGAGGCTGATTATGAAGAGAAACAAGTGGTGGGGTGGTCTCTGGCTTGTCATCGCCATCCTGGCAGGGGTGGGGATGATCTATGCTGGAACCACCGGTAAAATTGCTGGCAGGGTCATCGACGCTCAGACCGGTGATCCCCTGCCGGGTGCCAACATAGTGATAGAAGGCACCCATATGGGCACAGCCTCTGACGTGGACGGCTATTACGTGATCCTGAACGTGCCTCCGGGAACGTACACCCTGAAGGCATCTATGCTCGGATACCAGCCGATGGTCGTTAAAAAGGTCGTGGTGGACGCCGATCGCACGACAGAGATCAACTTCAGCCTCAAGCAGACAGCTATCGTCACCGAAGAGGTCGTGGTCACCGCAAAGGAGCCCACGATCAAGAAAGACCTGACTGCGAGCGTTACCATCGTTAAAGGCGAAGAGCTCGAAAACCTCCCTATCAACACGGTCGCCGACGTGGTCACCCAGCAGGCCGGCGTGATCAACAGGGGCGGTCTTCACATAAGGGGAGGCAGGCCCGACGAGGTCGTCTACGTGGTGGACGGCGTGGAAGTGAGAGACCCGTATAACAACACCACGATGGCGGGAATCCCTCTCGTGGCGATGGAGGAAGCGTCTACATTCAAGGGCGGATTTGATGTCGACCAGGGAACTGTGGCGTCAGGCGCTATCAATGTGGTCACAAAAGAAGGAAGGGACAAATACGAATTCACAACGAGAATGACCACCTCCGATCTATCGATGCTCGGAGACAAAGTTTTCGCTTTCTTCGATGCAAATCTCGGAGATCCCTATCTGGATGCCCTGCTGGGTAAAAACTTTGACCTTTCCGACCCCGTGGGCAGACATAAACGGAAACAGAGGATCACGGAGATATCCCTTGGCGGTCCTCTACTCCCCTCCTGGAGAAAGGGAGCCAAATTTTTCATTTCCAGCGAATTCAACAACCATGCCGGAAGGTTTCCCGTTTCGAACGACCCGCACTGGAGAAACTGGACGGAAAACTATCAGTGGAAACTGACCCTGCCCTTCTCATCCATCAAATTCTTCACCAGCGGATTCTGGAGGTATTCAAAGACCAGGGGGTACGATCCTCAATGGAGGCTCGCGCTCGATCATCTGAACGTCACCACCGACAAACACATCCAGCTCACAGGAGGAATGGATCACATTATATCGCCCAAAACTTACTGGAGCCTCAGATTTGGCTATTACAAGAGGGATAACAGGTTTTACAACTTTGAAGATGTCGACAACGATGGCGTCGATGACTTCGATGACAGGGACCTCGACGGTTTTGTGGAGATCGACATAGACTACTTTATAGACTCGCTCGGTAATCTGATGACCGATTTCCTTGACTCCATAGGGGCCGAGATCCACGGCGGCTATGTGGAGGTTCCTTATTACTGGTGGGAATCTTTCGTGACGAGCATGCATCCGAGAGTGGGCGGCGGACCGAAGTGGTGGCCCGTCTCATGGAGGCAAGGCTGGGGACAGAGTTCCCAGGTAGACACCTTCGTGGTCACTCCCGATGGCGACACCATCGATATCGGTAACCTCTATCTCTTCGACAACCATACATGGGACAGGAATGTCTTCTATGTAAGACAGGTAAAGACCTTTTCTCTCAAATGGAGGCTTCAGAGTCAGGTTACGAGAAACCATGAGATCCTCACGGGCTTTGAGTACAAAAAGCACAACGTCATGCGTTACGGAATCGACTACGCTTCGGGAAGCAACATCTACCTTTCCATGAACAACCCTCCCTTCCAGAGAAGGTCCGGCGATCCCTACAATGTTGTCGACTGGTTCAACGATCATCCCTGTAAGCCCTGGGCTTTCGCCGCATACGCCAGGGACAAGATCGAGATGGAGGGAATGGTCGCCAAGGTAGGGTTCAGGCTTGACTACTTCGACCCGGGAGGCTGGGTCATAAGCGACCCCGATGATCCCTTCGTGAGGGACAGCGTATCCAACCAGATAAGGTACATAAAGGACCCGAAACCCGCGAAGAAGAAATGGTATATCAGCCCGAGAATCGGCATTTCCCACCCTATTTCCGAAAGGGACGTCCTTCACTTCACATATGGCCACTATTATCAGATCCCGGCTCTCTGGCAGCTCATCCGTGACTACGCCTTCTCCGGGGCATTCCCTCTATTCGGAAATGCCGACCTCGACCCCGAGAAGGTCATCTCTTACGAGCTCGGAGTGAAACACGCCTTCACTGCCAACACGGTCATCGATGTCACGGCATATTACAAGGACATCTCCGATTGGGCAAGAGTGAAGCAGTTCCCCTACGGGGTCAGCGGTGAGAACTACTCGATGCCCGTCAATGAGGATTACGGTTCAGTCAGAGGGGTTGAGTTTGAGCTGACCAAGAGATCCGGCGGGGAGCTCCTTCCTTTCTGGAACTTCAATCTTTCTTACACTTATCAGATAGCCAGGGGAAGCTTCTCGAACCCCTTCGATGCCTATGACTGGATGTGGAGAGGATATCCGCTTCCTCCCACTGACTCTCCTCTCGATTGGGATCAGAGGCACAGGCTTTTCGTTACCCTTGGCTATTATGCCCCCAAAGACAAGCCCACTTTTGGCATCAAGGGGTTTGACAACTGGGGCTTCAGCATCCAGTATAACTATGGGAGCGGTTTCCCCTATACGCCTCCTATTAAGACTCTCCGAGAGGCAATTGAAAATATCAATGCCAAACGCCTTCCTTCCACTCAGAACACAAACCTGAGGATATTCAAGCAGTTCGCCTTCGGGCCCGTCAGCATCAGGGCGTTTATGGACATGAACAACGTGTTTAACAGGAAAGACCTGGTTGGTTTCAACAACGTCGACTGGTACACTCAGTTCGGAGATGCCGAGGGCGAGGTTAAGGATCCCACGGTCTGGAGCGCTCGCAGAACAACGAGAGTTGGGATTGAACTGAAAATCTCGGAAATGTAAAGGAAGGAGGGAGCAATGCTTAAGAAAACAATTTTTCTGACCTTTTTGTTAATGGGAGCAGTGCTGGCCAGAGAAGCCAACGCCCCCAAGCCGAACGGTGGCAAGGCCGGCTCGAAGAAAAATTATTCCATGCGAATCTCTGAGGTCTGGACTTACGTCACTAATTACGGCTGCGTGGGCGGTGAAGGAAACAGCGGATATGACGGCTACTCCTGGCCTGGTGGTGCCTCAGTGAATAACTACTACCTCTGGCTCAGCTATTTCTGGGCCGGCGTCCAGTTCAACGGGGATTACTTCGTCACCTGGCACGATTACGTCAGCCCCGAATGGGGACCTTCTGAAGACTTTACGGCATTGACTGGACCAGGAAAATCCGCATACGACGTGCTTACTTCCTTCGATGACTATGCCTCTTCCAACACTTATAACTCAAACGGAAGACACCTCGGGCTGAAAGTCATAATGAGAGCTCTCTCCTGGCCACACGAGCCCTTTAACGACTTCATAGGCCACGAGTTCTACATAATTTATAACAAAGCCGAGTGCGATCTGCCGGGCGGAGCTCCCGATGTTCTCGATTCTCTCATGATCGCCTGGGCTTTCGACGCCGATGTTTGCGGGGCTGATCAGTCCGATCCCCACATCGACGACCTCGTGGCCTTTGACGGCTGGACGAACGGAGAGTGGGCGGATCTCTCTTTCTATCCATCTCCCACCGACCTGGTCACCCTCCTCCCCGATTCCTTTGCAGATCAACCCGACGGGGTCTATGACCAGTACGTGATCTGGGGAGATGAGCCTGAGTGGGAGCCCATACTCGATTCGTCCCTCGCCGTCGATTACACGAGAAACGATACGACCTATAAAGTATACATTTTCCCTCGAGGAATGTCCTTCATCTACGACGAAGACAACCCTGCCGATCCCGGCGATGATACCGGTGAGAACGGCATGTGCGCCGGGTACATCGGTGGAGCCTGGATCTATGCTCCTCCGTCCCCCTCCGATTCGCTCATAGTCAATGGTTCTGATACAGCGAGGATAATAAGGCCCTGGTCCCATCAGTGGTGGAACTGGGAGAACGACCCGCCCACTGACGAGGATCAGTACAAATACATGTTCGGCATACATCCTGCCACGGCGCCGTACAGGTACGCTCCCCATCCCTTTGATATGGGAGCAGCCACTTTCGACTACAGGTTCCTCATTTCCGTCGGTCCCTTCAGCATAGCTGATGGCGAGACCCTTAAATTCGTGTACATAGGTGCTGTGGGGCAGGGACTCAACGGAGGGGTCGACAGTTACTGGAGAAGCAATGCCTGGGTGAGGGGACTTAGACAGGATATGGACTGGGCAATCAAGGCCTATTATGCGGGTTCTCAGCACAGCGACCCGCTTCATCCCTCTGCTCCCGATGAAGATGAACACTGGAAGATCCCCATTCCTCCTCCCTCACCTGAGCTCTCTTACAGGGCCACTCCAAACGGCGTGCAGCTCGTCTGGAACGACGAGCCCGAAAGGACCCCTGATCCGATCAAAGCCAGAATAGACTTCGTGTCCTACAGGATCTACAGATCGGTCTATAATCCGCAGAACTGGGATCTCATTGCCGAATTCACCAGAGATCCCCAGACCAACCTGATCGCCCATACCTTTGTCGACACGACCGCAGTGCCTGGATTCCCCTACTACTATGTCGTCACAGCGATGGATGAGGACAGCCTGGAAAGCCCTAAATCAAACTACCTGAAAGACAGCGATGGAAACCCGATCTCGGTGACAATGCCTACGAGGAAAGGGTCTCTGGATGACGTCATAGTCGTTCCCAACCCCTACTACGGGTCCGCGCCCTGGACGGCCACCGAGATCGCCGACAAGATCGAATTCCAGAACCTCCCGCCTTCCTGCAATATCAAGATCTTCACCATGAGCGGCGATCTCGTCAGGGAACTTAATCACAATGACGGTACCGGTTCAGAGGCCTGGAATCTGCTTTCCAAGAACGATCAGAAAGTCGTTAGCGGCGTCTACATCTACAAGATCACGACTCCCGATGGCGAGTACAAAGTCGGCAAATTTATGATAATTAAGTGAGGAGGGTCGAGATGAAAAGGATCTTTTTAGGATTGCTTCTGATTTTCAGCCTTGGCTATTCTCAGTTCGCCAAGGTAGGCACTGCCGGAGCCAAATTCCTGTCAATAGGTGCCAGTTCGAGGGCAATGGGTATGGGCGAAGCCTATGTGGCTGTTGCTAACGATGCGTCTTCGGTATTCTGGAATCCAGCGGGTCTGGCGAATCTCTCTGGGCAGCAGGTCTACATAGGCTATACCAACTGGCTTGTCGACACGCGGGTTCCTGCCCTCGCATACATAAGGCCACTGGATGCCTACAGCAGGATCGGCGTCTTCCTCGGAGGTGCTTATTCAACGGGGTTCAAGGAAACAACTCTTGATCTCAACGGAGTCTCGGTTACCGGGAAAGAATTTGCCTATACCGGTCTTGAAGCAGGTATAACCTATGCCCGTTATTTTACTGATAAATTTGCCGCCGGAGTGAACGTCAAAACCGTCTATGAGGACTTCGGCGGGTATACCAATGCGATCGGCGTTGCCATGGACGCGGGTACCTATTTCCACACTGGCTGGAAATCGCTGAGGGTTGCGATGTCTCTCCAGCATCTCGGGACGGAGCTCAAACCCAAGGGTACTTACGACCTTTACATCCTGAAAGGAACGGACCTGGTGACCGAAGAAAGGGAATTCAGAAGTTACTATCTGCCGATGGTCTTCAGGCTGGGAGCTGCTATGGAGCTCATAGACAACCCCCTCCAGAGGTTAACGATCTCCTTTGAGGCCACACATCCCAATGATAACCTCGAGACCTACGCCCTGGGCGCAGAATACACCCTCATAAACATGCTCTCACTGAGGACGGGCTACTGTGCGAATAAGGACGAAGGCGGATTTTCCTTTGGAGTCGGATTCAAAACTTCGAAAATTTGCCTGGATTATTCCTTCAGCGATTTCGGGGAATTGCCCGACATACACAGGTTGGGCATAAGCCTCGGATTTTAAAAAGGAGGGCACTGATATGTCGCGGAAAGTATTTGCTATTACACTGCTTCTTGCTCTGTTTTCCGGACTTGCCGCCTATGAGGTTGGTGATACTCTCAGTCTGAGGCTGATAAACTTCAGGTTGATGCTGGAGAGAGATGCAACTCCGAGGAGCGCCATCATCCGGGCCAAAGGCCAGGATTCTTACATAGTGACCATAATGAGCGATAGGGCCTTCGTCTCGAGCTTCCTCAACGTGAACGACACTCTTTACGCTTCCACTATAACGCCAGAAGGCTACACTCCGCTTTATCTCTATTCTCTTGTTCCCGGTGGAAGGTGGATGAAGAACACCGGTCCCTCTGGCAGCGACCCCGACAATACCATGTCTATTTACGCAATGGCCCTCTCTTACGATCTCTTTTTCAACAAAAAACTCATGTATATCGCCACCTCGAAAGGAGTTCTCCGTACAGGAACGTCCTGGAGCAGTTTCTATCAGATATTCGGAGATACTGTAAACCCCTGGCCTTGCTACGACATTTGCGGAAACGAATTCACAAACGATTCGCTTCTCGGCGGCAAAGTACTATATGTGGCCACTCAGTGGGGTGCTTACAGACTAACTTCACGGGGCCCCGGATATAACACCCCTGCGGACACGGTCAGGATCGGAGACCTTTCCGGGCCCATTTATGCCATAGCTACTCCGCCCGGTGACACCTCTGTTATTCTCGCAGGAACTGACAGAGGGCTCTTCGAGTGGGATGGATCGAGCTGGTCCAATGTTGAAGGGATCAGCGGCACTGTGACACGGATAAAGTTCATCGGCACAACCGCTTTTATCTGCACTGACAATGGACTTTACTACGGTGAAGATACTTCTTCCATTACCAAAACCCTCGATGGAAATCAGGTGACCGA
>JAGGUL010000043.1 GCA_021158525.1 Candidatus Hydrothermota bacterium
AATCGGGAGCTAAGGGCTGGGCCTGGCTTCTGATTGAGAATTTCGAGAGCGGCTCAATACCATCGGGTTGGTCCGTGGAGGACGGAAACAACGACGGTTACACATGGCAAGTAGTGGAAGCATCAAGCTGGCATTCCGATGCCATGCCTCCGAACCCGGGCAACTACATTGTGGCATACGATGACGATGCAGTAGGTAGCAACCCCGCAACTGAAGAGAAACTTATCATGCCTGTTGTAGATGTAACAGAGGTCAGCGACCTTTACCTTCTATATGGAATCGGATACCAGGAATATTGGGGTTCCGACACCTTTATCGTGAGAGCTCGTGCCTTTTCCGGCGGAGCCTGGGGAGTCTGGATGGATCTGGTACGCTATGGCGATGATCTCGGTTCCGATGTCTGGGATACGGTTAACCTTAAGCTACTGTTCCCCTGTGACAGCATTCAGGTGGCCTTCGTCTGGAGGGATATGAACGACGATCACTGGGACTGGTATGTGGCACTCGACAACATCGGCATCGGCTATCCCGTTCAGGGAGTTATAGATGTTTCTGTCACGGAAATACTCTCTCCTGTTCTCTATGTTGGCAACGGGGAGGCGGTTATTCCAAGCTGCAGAGTTGTAAACACTGGTAAAGAGGATATCTCCGACGACATCACGGTCGTGTTCAATATCTATTCTTACGGCGATACGGCGGTTGTCTACACTGACACCTCAGTTATCTCAGGTGGCCTGGCTTCCCATGACACGGCAGATGTTACTTTTGTGAGCTGGACCGCCGATCCTTCCGCTTATTATGTCGCTGTGGCCTTTCATACCTTCATAGATGCCATTCCGACGAACGATACCACGGGAACCATCTTCAGTGTGAACTGTCCAGATCTCGGCACCTGCGGGCCTTTCTCACACGGAGTGTGGCTTGCTGATCTTGCCTACAATCCCAATACAGGCCACCTGTTCGCAGTGGCTGTGGGCGAGGACAACGGCATAGTCGAGTTCAATCCCAACAACTGCATGGAGGCTAACTATATGACCCCGGATTGGGGTACGTCCCAGAGAGGGATCGCATACAATCCGGATGAGAACGTGCTATACGTCGGCGGCTGGAACGAAGGGGTAATCTACACGCTGGATCCATATACCGGTGAGATTCTGAACAGTTTTCAGGCACCTCCGGGTCTCGAGAACATATCTGGCCTGGCTTTTGACAACTCCTGCAAGGTGTTGTGGATAATGACGAATTCAAATCCCGACATGATCGGCGCGATCGATCCTCACACTGGGGAGCTTCTCTACGGGCCCAATGAGGTTGGATGGGTATTCCCCGATACCTACATAGGAGCTGGTCTCGCCTGGGCACCTCCCGGTTACCTTCTCGCCGTCAATCAGGCAGCCCACACGATGATAGTGCTGGATAGAGATGGATACGTGCACGGTTGGTGTCCGATAGTCGGTCCTACGGCCTACGGATGGGGTGTTGGTATCGACTGGGAGGATAGCGTGGTCTACGTTACCGATCCTCTCGGTTCTGACCCCTTCACACTGGTCAAGTTCGAACTCCCGTCCTTTGAGCCGTTTTCGTGGGAATGTCCTTGCCCTCCGCCCTTCGTATTTCTCGTCGAAGAGTTTGATTTCAACGAATCTGACGGAGGCTTCACGAGCGGCGCTCCCAATCCCGGCTGTGTGAACGACTGGGAGTGGGGCGCTTATGACGGTCAACAGCCTCCTTATGGTTGCGATAGCGTCCCGGTGACCAATTACTGGGGCACGGTGATCGGAGGTGATTACAGCGTGAACTCGGGAAGCCGGCTTCAGTCACCGCCTATAGCTGTGCATGAAGGCTACTGGATGGAAATCTGCCATTACTACGATATCGAATCGTACTTCGACGGAGGAAATATCAAGATCTCCACTGACGGCGGGAATACCTTTACGGTGTTGACTCCCTTTGATGGCTATCCCGAGGATGCTGTTTACAGCGGCAATTGCATGATACCCGAAGAGCCGGCTTTTTCTGGTCTCTATACCACCTGGAGGAACGACTACTTCGACCTGTCGGATTACGCGGGAGATACAGTGATAATAGCCTTTGACTTCGGTTCTGACAACTCGGTGGTTCACGTAGGATGGTATATCAACTGGGTGAAAATATGGAGCACTGTGCCTGTGGGGGTCAGTGAAAAGGGGCAGATCCTGCCAGGGAAGATCGCCCTTCATGAGGCAGTGCCGAATCCCACCACTGGCATCACCTCCATTTCCTTCTCCCTCCCGAGGAGCATGGAAGTGGACCTGTCAGTTTACGATGCTACGGGCAGGCTTGTGAAGAACCTGGTATCCGGAGAAGTCAAAGCAGGGACTCACACTATCACCTGGAACGGCAGAGACGGCCATTACAGAAAGGTTTCCAATGGAGTTTACTTCCTGAGGCTGAGAGCGGGATCGGTGACGGAATCCAGGAAGCTCCTCCTGATCCGTTAAGGGTATAAATAGCAGAACCTGAGGGGAGGGCGGCCTTGCGGCCGCCCTCCCCTCAGTGCATTTTATATCGCTTGGGGGAAAATTCTCATCTCGCCCGGTATCCGAAGCGGAATTTTCTATCTCTTTGTCGCCTCTAAGAGGCGAAGGTAATTTCGGAGGAAGAGAACCTCTCTCGTAACTTCGAAGCCCTCATCCTTCAATATCTCGCCCCATTTCCTGCTCACGAAATCGATGGCGAGGGGACATTCGAATTGCTCAAAAAATAGCTTTACATAGAAGGGCGTGTCCCTGAAATTTTCTATCTCGTTGTAGTCGAGTATGAAGAGTTTGCCCCCGGGTTTCAGGGCCCTGTGGACGTTTCGGAGTATTTTCAGCCTGTCTTCCTGGACGAATCCGTGGAAGACGAAGGACAGGAGGGCCTTATCGAATTCCTCCTTGAAGGGGAGGGGCTCCTCAATCCGCTGTTCGAGGAGCAGGACGTTAGAAAATCCAGCACATTTTTCCCTGAACTGCCTTATCATTTCTTCGCCTATTTCCAGGGCAACTATCTCGCCTGTGTCTCCCAGGTATTCCCTCATGAGACAGGCGTTCCTTCCTGTTCCTGCGCCGAGATCGAGGATCCGGTCTCCCCGTTTTATGTCCATGGCCTTCAGGGCGTTTTTTATGAATTTTCCATACAGACCCAGGGTTAGAAGGTCCATCAACAGGTCATAGTGACGGGCAGTGAATCCCTTTATCTCTATGTGCGAATCGGAACGGTCCACAGAATTTAGTATAGCTCACCGATGGCCCCAATGGAAGTCATTTTTCTCAATAAGGTTGAATTCAGAAGCTGGGAGACCCTACCGGTCTTATCTCCGGCTGTGAGGTGGGATCAGTGGTTTTTGGGGGGAATAAACCAGCCAGAACGAGGATCTATCGCCTCGATAGACGACCCCCTGAAGCGACTTGCGTGAGTGCTTTTGATGTGAAGGGCGGGGCTCAGCGGAGCTGAGCCCCGCCAAAAATCATCTCAATACGCTTATCTGCTCCGTCCTGCGGATGCCTTTTCCGGTGATTTCCACGAAGTAAACGCCGTTCGGGAGAGGCCGACCGCCGAAGTCACGGAGCTCAACGGGAAGGCTTCCTCCCGATGACCTTAGGCTTAGCTCGTTCAATTTTCTGCCCGAAGCATCGTAGAGAGCGACTTTCACAGGTAGATCATGGGGTATTCCCCTCAGGATAACGGAGTTTCTCGCCGGATTGGGAGATATCTCGATGCGGAATTGCCTCTCCATCTCTGTCTCTTCAACGAAAGTGGGACCAGGACCTCCCGACAGGACCTTTATCCATCCGTCCCTCGTTCCCACAAGCACGTCGGCAGAGGTGTTGAGATCGATGCTGTTTATGAAGTATATGCTCTCCACAGCTCCGCTCATTTCCTTGTCCCAGAGGACGTTGCCGTTCTGTCCCTTGAAGACATAGATGTGGTTGTGGCTGTAACCCGATCCGCCGATCACTTCGGAGACTCCATCGCCGTCCAGGTCAGGTATCCAGTAGAGTGAGAAAGCCATGTGGCCTGAACTCTGTGCCCAGATGACATCGCCTGTCCCACCGTCTATGAGGAAGAAGGAGCTCATTGTGCCTGAAGGCAGTACCTCGGGGTAACCGTTGTCATTGACGTCATCCATGATCTCCACGTTTATGACCATTCCGCCGACATTGGTCGTCCATAAGACAGAACCGTCGGAGCCAGAGCGAGCTTTGACCTGTCCGTTCATTATTCCCTCGACGAGATCCGGGTGACCATCGCCGTTTATGTCCCCCAGGGGACTGACGGCCCATACGGCATCGGGCTCCTGGAAGGTCCAGAGGAGAGAACCCGTGGCTCCGTCGAGAAGGCATACCTTCTTGGAGCTCGGGACCGAGTTTCCTGTTCCGCAGGCCACCTCCGATATCCCATCGCCGTTGATGTCTCCTATGGCCCTGATGCCGAAGACAGCCGCATTTAGCGGTCTCTCCCAGAGTTTTGTCCCGTTGGCGCCCGAGAAACAATAAGCCCTGTTCGGGCCAGTGTGGTATCCGTCGTCGCCTGTGCCCGCCAGTACTTCAGGGATCCCATCGCCGTCGATGTCGGGCATCAGAGATACCTCGTATACCCAGCCACCTCCGCCGTATTCATGGGTATCATAGAACCAGAATGCGTTTCCGGTGGCCCCAGATATGGCGTAAACCCTTCTGTCGGCGCCGGCAGTTCCGAGGATCACGTCGGCTTTTCCATCTCCGTTGAGGTCAGGCGCGGCGATGAGGGATCTGTCGCCCGGAAAAACGGGCGGTGCTACAAATCTCCAGAGCACGTCCCCGGTCCCGGAGCCGTTCCCGTTGAAGAGATAGAGGGTATCGTTTTCGGAGATGGCAACTACCTCGTCGACTCCATCGCCCGTCAGGTCTGCCACGCTCTTTATGCTTCTGATGTGTTGCCAGAAGCTTCCCAGCGCCTGATAGGACCAGAGGACCTCTCCCGCTGGCGCTGGCGTGGAGTCCCCGATCCCGGAAAGATAGACGGGAACCTCGGGGTTGAGGGGATCGTTGGAATGGACGAGGAGGGTGTCAATGTGAGATCCGCTGTGCTGGGGATAAAACCAGATGTCCACCAGAACTGATTGGTTGGGCTGTACGGAAATGGGAAGCGATGAAGCGGTGAAGAAAAAGCCCGTGGAGAAAGTCAGCTGGTCGATGATCAGCTCCGAATTCCCCTGGTTTTCCACTTCCATGAACCAGCGCTTCTGAGCACCAACCCTCACTGTTCCGTAGTCATGAGAGCTCTCCGGGATATGTATCACGGGACCTGAATAGACGCCGACGCCGGAAAGAGCGACGATTTGAGGGTCCTGCAGCGGAGCGTTATGGTAGATAGTCAATGTATCGGTGAAATTCCCCGGGCCGTCGGGAGCGAAGTAAACGGTCATGGAATAGGTGCTGCCCGGATCGATGGAGATGGGAAAGCTCTCTGTCAGGAAAAAGACTTCCTCGCTCAGCGTGCAGCTGTCGATCGAGAGGGCAGCGCCGCCGGTGTTTGTGATCTGAAGGTCAAAGTAAGCTGTATCGCCTACCAGGACGTTTCCGAAACTGTGGAAGGTGGTGGAGAGCGAGATCTCAGGGTTTCCGGTAGCGTAGGGATCTATTTTGTAGATATAGCCGCTCACGCCCGAGGGACCGCGGGCAACGAGCCAGAGATATTGTCCATCCCAGGCGAGGCCCCGGGGCCTGGTGGTCGGGACGGGAAAGGACAGAAGGGTATCGCCGTTCGCCGGATCGAGCTTCCAGACCCTTTCCGGATCTCCGTCGTTGTCGTCCATCGATACCCAGAGGTAGGCTCCATCCCATGCCAGCCCCTGGGGCTGGAGCCCCGGAGACGGTATCGATGTCACTACAGTGCCGTTTGCGGTGTCGACCTTTAGGAGGTTAGGCTGAGTGTTGGGGTAATACATGGAAACCCACAGATACTGGCCGTCAAAAGTCATTCCACCTGAATAATCGCCGGCGGGGTTGAGTATGGAATCGATTTTGTTGCCGGACAGGTCAAATTTGAAGATGTAATCGCTGTGATAATCGCTTGAAGCCCACAGGTAAGACCCGTCAAAGGCGAGGCCGTGATTGGACTGTGGAGCTCCGGGAAAGGAAGTTATGACCGAGCCGTCGGATGTATCGATCTCGTAGATGGTACCATTGAGGTCCTCCCCGACCCAGAGATGTTCGCCGTCCCAGGCGAGCCCGTATGCATAGTATCCATTATTTGGGCCCGGAGCCTGAAAGCTCTTTACTATGCTTTCAGCTCTGATCCCCGTTACGACGATCAAAACCAGAGCGTACTTTAAGGTTTTCATCTTGACCTCCCCAATTTTTTCTGGTGAATTAATAACGAAGGTCGTTCGTATGGTCAACAGATTGTTATAACCAGCTCTCCATTAAGGGCAGCTCGATTGCGAGGGAGAATGGAGATCTGGGTGGTATCTGGATCTCGGCTTTTCGGGATAGATCGGCCATTTCCAGTATTTTTTCCACGGGTTTCCTTCGCGATGACAGGAGGAATCCACCTGGCCCCCGAAAGAGGAGGAGTCCCCGAGTCTTGCCCTGGTGGAAAAGATAGGATTTTTGTCGGTCCACATCGAGGATGAAAAAGGTGTTTCCCCCGTCCCTATTGAAGCCGGTTAATTCTCCCATTTTCAGGGGATTCTCTCCTCGAGCAGCGAGCTCCTCGTAGAGATGAGGGAGGATCTCGGAGTCTATTATGAAATCGTCGGCATCGTCCTCCGATTCGAGAGAATGCGGGAGGACGAAGTTCTCCGCGAGCTCTTTGTAGTTAGCGACGTAGCCGTTGTGGATAGCAGCTATTTTCTTTCCGTTCACGCATTCAGTAAGGTAGGGCTGGGAGTACCTTTTGTCCTTTGTCCTGTGTTCGTTTTGCCTGGCTGCCCTTCTCACATGGGCGAGGATGATCCTGCTGCTCACGTCGAGCAAGCCTTTTCCCTCCAGTTTGTCCCGAAGACGCAGAGCAGGCCTGTCTCCGTCCTCGCCGTTATGTCCGACTTTTTCCAGTATGACATTTCCCTCCTTCGGGATAAAGAGGACCCCGGCCCCATGGCCTCCGAGGGCATCCCTGTCAGCCTCTTCCTCAAATATCTCCATAACTCCCATGGCCTCAAGGAACGCCTTTACCGGAAGTTCTGCCTTTCCTGTGTAAGCTATAATACCGCACATGGCAATATTTTCCGGGGAAAATGCTGAGAGGTCAAACCTTTCTTGACCTCCTGTGCTGGCTTTAATATAATCAGGATTAAGCGAGGAGGTTTTTTATGTATGTTCTGACGCCTGAAGAGATGAAGGATTTCGACAGGTTCACCATCGAGGAACTCGGTGTGCTTCAGGAGATCCTGATGGAGAACGCTGGAAGGTCCGTGTATTCTGCCATAAAGGGCCTCTATGAGTACCCACTGGAAGATGTCTCGGCTGTCGTTGTGGCGGGAAGGGGCAATAACGGAGGGGATGGCCTCGTCGTGGCCAGGTATCTGAGTCAGGAGGTGGACGAGCTTTTCGTCTACCTGATCGGGAAAAAGGCAGATTTGAAGGGAAGTCCCCTCAGGAACCTGGAGATCCTTGAGAAAATGGGAATTGAGATCATCGAGGTAGACGAAATCGACGAGGAGATGGAGGATAGTGTGCTCGGAGCGGATATCGTAGTTGATGCCCTTTTCGGGACCGGATTCAGGGGGAAGGCGGAGGGCATCTATGCTGAGCTTATCGACATAATCAATGCCTCCGATGCCTTCATAGCTTCCGTGGATATCGCTTCGGGGGTTAATGCGAGGACAGGGGAAGTCACGAGCGATGCGGTTATCGCCGATATCACCGTCACGATGGCCTTTCCAAAAACAGGGCACTTCCTATATCCGGGAAAACTGTTCACCGGCGAGCTCATAGTGGCCGATATAGGGATCCCCAGGAGTTTAGCAGAAGGCATGATCAAGAGGGCTACGGTGGAAGAGGACGACGTGCGGGAGATACTGCCTGTCAGGTTGGGCAACGAACACAAAGGCGATGTAGGGAGGGTTCTCGTTATCGCCGGCTCGAGGGGCTTCACCGGTGCGGCCTCTCTGACCTCCATGGCAAGCATGAGGATGGGGGCAGGCCTCACTTATCTGGCGATCCCGGAGAGTTTGAACCCCATTCTCGAGGCAAAGGTCACTGAGGTGATCACGTTGCCTGTGGCCGAGGTCGACGGGAGCATCAGCGAAGACGCAGTTGACCGGCTCCTTGATGAGGGAAAGTACGACAGCATAGCCATCGGCCCAGGCCTTTCCCGGAAGGAAAGCGCCGTCAGGGCCGTATCCCGGCTGCTGGAAAAATACCGTGGTCCTCTTGTGATCGATGCCGACGGCGTCTGGGCGTTAAAGGGGAAACTGGAATTGCTCAAAGGAAGGGAAGTTCCTCCGATCCTCACGCCCCATCCGGGAGAGCTCGGACATCTTCTGGATCTCACTCCCGATGAGATCAACAGGAGAAGGATGGAAGTGGCCAGTGAATTCGCCGTGAAACACGGAGTGGTGCTGGTCCTGAAAGGGGCACCGACCGTCATAGGAACTCCTGGGGGATTCCTCTGGATAAACACCACCGGCAATCCCGGGCTCGCCTCGGGCGGCACGGGGGATGTGCTGACGGGCATGATAGCCTCCCTCCTCGCTCAGGGGGTGCCACCGGTGGAGTCAGCCATAGCGGGGGTGTATCTTCACGGGCTGGCTGGCGACCTCGCTGCTGCTGATCTGTCCGAGTACTCCCTCATGGCCGGGGACCTGCTCGATTACATCCCCGATGCCATAAATTTTCTCACCGGTTACGATGAAGAGGAAGATTGAAACCCTACTGGCGGGATTTTTCTCGGTTTCGGGACTTTTTGCGTTCCAGGTCTTCAACGTATCGACCTTTAATCACATCAACTCAATTGTCAGGTATCACGACAGGCTGTGTATCGGTACCGACGGCGGGGTAGTTCTCTATTCGCCGTCTTCCCATCGCGTCAAGGCGACCCTTGTCACCGAAGAACCCGTGATTCTCGCAGTTCCCGATCCCCTTTCTCCCGATGTTTTCTTTGTGGAGGAGAAAAGCCTGAGGAGGTGGGCACCCAACTTCATAAATTCAGACTGGCTTGCTGATCTTCCAAGGGTGCCGACTTCCCTCGGTATAGATAGGGATTACCTCTACATCGATGTAGGCGGAACTATATACAAGTTCAGCAAGATCGGGGTGAAGGAAGGAAGCGGAGGGGCAGGTGAGGATGTGCTGTGGTGCGGCGAGCGCGGTTCTATCAGGGAGGATGACCCTTCTATTGCGCCTCTCATGCCCCATTTCATAAACAGCAGGACCATGGGAACGGTGGATATGAAAGTTTTCTACAGGGATATGGACAGGTTGTGGGTCGGAACTGACGGCCTCGGACTTTACCTCTATTCGATGAATACCTGGCAGGTCCGTGATTCTCTTCTTTTCGGGTTGGTGACCCGCGACGTGCGGGCGATTTACAGGGACGGTCCTGACCTCTGGTTTGGAGGGAGCGGGGGAGTCACGAGAAAATCAGAGAGCCGGTGGATTCCCTATTCCCGTGATGGCATGCTTCTCTCTTTCGATCCCCTGATAACAGACATAACGGGCGATTCTGCCTTCATCTGGTTCGGGACCGATCGTGGTCTCCTGAGGTTCAGGAAAAAAGACGGTTCTTTCTGGGCGCTTTCAGCGTCCCTTCCGGCTGTATACGTGAGGTCCCTGAGCGAGGCTCAGGATAGGCTGTGGATCTCCTGTGATGAGGGGCTTTTCTCCGTCGTACCGCCTGCAGGCACATATTCTCAGATAATCGTGGGGACGGCGGTCAATCAGGTTCTTTTTCATTCCGGCCTTTTTTACTATCTAACCGAGAGGGGAGTTTACAGGGCGGCCCTGGAGAGGCCGGCATCTCCGACTCCCTTTGAGGACCCGAGGGGCTGGCTCAATTTCAGATCTCTATGTGGGACATCGTACGGAGGCAGGCTTTTTCTCGTGACGGAGGCAGGGCTTGTGATTTATGACGCTGGCAGGGATACCTTCAGCTACGCGGTTCCGCCCATAAGCCCTAAAGGAGCAGATAGGGTCCGATGCGATGCCTCCGGAGGCTATTTTTTCCTCACTTCGAGGTCTGGACTCGAAATGATGAGGATCTCCGATTTCCACTGGAGGGTTTTTACCAGCTATGATGGTCTTCCCGATGAGGAGGTGCTCATCGTCCTGGCCGATGGGGATACCCTCTGGGTTGGAACGAGAAAAGGGCTTTCGGTGATCACGGGATGGTAAAGGTTCTGATAGACGGCAAGGAGATAGAACTAGAAAGAGGAGGACAGGTGTATCAGATAATGTCCGTGCTGGGCCTTAATCCCGAGGAGTTTCTTGCCCTCAAAGACGGCAGGTTGGTTCCCGACGATGAATATGTTAAGGAGGGAGACACTATCGAATTCCTGCGGGTCACTTCGAGGGGCTGATTTTCCTTAGCTTTCCTCCATGAATTGCCTATGTGCGTTGACATACGGGTTCTGAACGGTTAAACTAATACGAAATATCAAGCTCTGGAGGATGAAAGAATGAGAAAAAATATAAAGGCATTGATATTGATCGGTGCCATGACTGCGGGTTTTGGCATGCTTGGTGCCCAGGAGAACACTGCGCCTGAGACTACATCAACGCTCAGGGATTCCGCCAAGGTCTGGTATTCGATAGGAAAGGACTATTTTATCAAGAAGAGATACGAGGACGCTGTCAGAAATTTCAAGAAAGCTCTCGAATACGACTCCACGTTCACAGAGGCCTATCTCGATATGGCGAGGGCGTACCTGGGACTTGGCAACATGGATTCAGCGGAAGTGGCTTACAAGAAGGTCGCTCAGATCGATCCCCACGATTCGAGAGGCTGGCAGGGCCTGGGGTTTCTCTACGGCATATTGAAAAAAGACGTGGATAAAGGCGTGGAATACTACAGGAAGGCACTGGAGGTTGACCCCGAAAACAACGACGCGAGGTTTGGATTGGCCTCCCTTCTCGACAAGGCGGGGAGGGCTGCCGAGGCCGATTCTGTATATTTGCAGGCTTTAGCTAAGGACCCCGATAATCCGGGGATCAAGAGGGCCTACGGGCTCTTTCTGAATTCACAGGGCAGGTATGCAGAGGCGGTTAAGTACCTCAAAGAGGTCCTGCCCATTTTCGAGGACGATGAGGATTTGAGGAAGGCTCTCCTGGATGCCTGTCTCAAGTCGGGCGAAAAGGAGAACCTGGAGACCGCGCTGGAAGACGTCAATTACCTCATACAGAAGGACTCCACCAATTACACCCATTATCTGAAGAGGGCCGATATATACGAGAAGCTCGGCAAGTACAGGCTCGCTCTCAAGGATTACGATAAGGCCATTGAGCTGGCAGATGGCTACACGCCGATTCCCTATCTAAAAAAGGCAAATCTTCTCGTCGACAAGCTGAAGGATTACGCTGCTGCCAGGGCTGTGTTGAGAGATGCCCTGAAGCTGGAATTTCCCAACGATGACCTGAAGGCGGCTGCCTATGACCTTCTCGGCGATACCTATATGACTTCTGCCAAGGTCGCGCGCAAGGAGGGAGATGATCTGAGAAAAAGAGGGCTTGAAAAGGAGGCGAGACAGAAATACGCCGAGGCGGTCGAGAATTACGATAAGGCCATAGCCGAATATCAGAAGGCCCTCTCGCTCAATTCGCCCAAGTGGGTGGAATACGCCAGAAAGCAAATAGCAAGGGCGAGAAAAGTCAGGCAAAAAGCCTGGAGAAAATCACAGGGGATAGAGTGATCGGCAGAGATGTCTCTTAAAGGAAAGGTTCTTGTCCTCAATCAAAATTATGAGCCTCTTAACATATGCACGGTGAGGAGGGCTATCACCCTTCTCTATCTCGGGAAGGCCGAGACGGTGATCACATACAACGGCGAGAAGTTCCGCTCAGAAAAGCTTGCGATCGAGAGGCCGAGCGTCGTCAAGCTCTTCAGGTATATCAGGGTAAAGAGGAGGGAGATTCCTCTTACGAAGAAAAACATTCTCAGGCGAGACAACTACACCTGTCAGTATTGCGGGACCCGAGAGGGGCCCATGACCGTCGACCACGTGATACCCAAGAGGCTCGGCGGCGAGGACAGCTGGGAGAACCTGGTTTGTGCCTGCCTTACCTGTAACAACAAGAAGGGAGACAGGACTCCCGAAGAGGCAGGAATGAAGCTTCTCCGAAAGCCGAGGCGGCCCAATTACTTTATCTTCATGTTCAACGGGCAGAAGATACCTGACGAGAGGTGGAAGCCTTTTCTCTTCATGGAGTGAAGGTTGTCCCCGGCGTGCCTTTTGTCTCTCTTTTTCTTCCTTCTGCCCCTCGAGAGGGTTGAGATCCAGGGCCCCATCAGTTTTCCCCAATCGCAGATAGAGAGTCTACTAAAACCCTATTACGGTTCAGAAGTGGATTCCTCCCTTATCGAGGAGCTTGCCGGGAGGATCCTGGATTTCTACGGCGACAGAGGCTTCCCATTTGTCAGCGTCAGCCCTGAATATCTGAGGAACTCGTCAGGGGGGCTGATACTCGGCCTTCGGGTAGAGGAGGGTAGCCCCGCGGTGGTAGGGAGCGTGAGATTCAGTGGCCCTGTGAGGACGAAGAGAGAAGTTCTCCTGAGGTTCTTTCGAGATGAGGGGAAGCTTTTCAGCCTCGCCAGGCTGAAAAGGGAGATTTCCGAGGCGAATTCCTCCGGCTATGTCGAGATAATCGGTTTTTCCGTGGACACTTCGAGAGGGAAGCCGGTGCTCGTTATCGCGCTGAGGGACAGGAGGGCCAACAGGGCCGACGGCGCCCTTCTATATGATCAGAAGAGGAAAAACCTGGGAGGTTACCTGGAGGTCGATGCTCCCAACCTGATGGGGACGGGGAGGTCTCTAAAACTCAGTTATCGCAGGGTTTCTCTCGGAGAACAGAGATTCCAGCTGCGCTACCGGGAACCCTGGCTTTTCGGCACCGATTTTTATCTCGAAGGGGAAGTTCTGTATCATTTCGCGGAATCTCTGTTTATAAAGCGTTCGGTAAGCTCCAGATTAGGGTTTAAGCGAAAGGTCGAATTCTATATCGGAGAAAAATACGAGGATAACGTGGACATGGGCGATGAAGGGGCGGAGTCCGTTTTTCTGAGCATCATGGGTTTCAGGGCGGAGAGACTGTCAGGTGTTTATGTGCCCCAAAGGGGCGTCCGCATGGGTTTCGAGGTCCAGGTTTCGAGGAAGAAACAATCGGGATTTCTCTTCGCCGGCGGACGATTCCCGCGGTCAGGGCCGTTTAGCATGGCTCTTCGCGCGGATCTAAGGTTTGTCAGAAAAATGGGGGGCGAAAAAAATTTTGACCTGATAGCATATGGCGGGAGCGGCTCCCTCAGGGGATACAGAGAGGGCAGGTTTCTCGCGAGAGAGGTGGCAACAGGAGGGCTTGAGCTGGGATATAACCTGACGGATAAGTTCTATCTTTCGGCTTTCGTCGAGGGCGGCATGGTGAAAGCAAATATGGCTCAGTTCCCGGTGGGGTACGGCCTTTCGGCGCTTCTTCCCGCGAGATCGGGATACCTGAGCCTCGCCTATGCCCTCTCAAGAGAGAGAGGCTTTTCAGACGGGCTCATCCACCTTTCTTACTTACTTACCTTTTGAGCTCAGGCTTTCCCCACGAGTTTGAGAAACTCCTCTTCCGTGAGGATCTTCACCCCAAGCTGTAAGGCCTTCTGGTATTTGCTGCCGGGATTTTCTCCCACTACGACAAAATCGGTCTTTCTCGAGACGGAGTTCGAGGCCTTTCCGCCCAGCTCTTCCACGAGAGCCTGTGCCTCGTCCCGGGTCATTGTCTTTAATGCGCCGGTGAACACGACGGTTTTCCCCACAAGCGGTGATTCCGTCACTTTTTTCTTCTCACTGCGGATCTTAAAGCCGCTTTTCAGCATCTTTTCTATAACCTCTCTGTTTCGCTTCTCGCTGAAGAATTTTACGATGCTCTGGGCGGTCTCGGGTCCGATGCCCTCTATCTGAAGGAGCCTGATGCTGTCGGCGTTCATCAGTTCTTCGAGGCTCCCCAATTCCCTGGCGAGGATCTTGGCCGTGTGCTCGCCGACCCCGGGTATACCGAGGGCATACAGAAACCTGGAGAGAGACGTTTCCTTGGCCCTTTCTATCTGGTCGATGAGGTTCTGAGCCGATTTGTCGGCGAAACCCGGGAGGGAAAGCAGGTCCTCCTTCCTCAGGTAAAAGAGATCGGCCGGGTCCTTTACCAGTCCCCTGTCGACCAGAAGCTGACTGAGCTTTTCGCCGAGCCCCTCTATATCCAGTGCCCTTCTCGAGGACATATGCCTGAGGGTGCCCTTGAGTTTTGCGGGGCAGGCTATGTTGACGCATTTGTAGTACGCCCCCTCTCTGACCGTCTCGGCTCCGCAGACCGGGCAGCGTTCTGGAGGCTCTATGGGTTTTTCCTTCCCCGTTCTCCGCTCGGGTATGGGCTTGACGATCTCGGGAATGACGTCGCCGGCCCTCTGGACGAGAACGTAGTCTCCGACCATTACTCCCTTACGCTTCACCTCATCGAAGTTGTGCAGTGTAGCTCTGGATACGATGACCCCTCCCACCTCCACGGGCTCCAAAACCGCCACTGGAGTGATTATTCCCGTTCTACCCACCTGGTATATCACATCGATGAGCCTTGTGGTTTTCTGCCGGGGTTTGAACTTCCCGGCAAAGGCGTACCGGGGGCTTCTGGCCGTGGTGCCGAGCCTCTCCCAGAGCTCGAGGCTGTTGACCTTGACGACGATCCCGTCGAGCTCGTATTCGAAATCGTCCCTTTTGTCCTGAAGTTCTAAGTAGTACTCGATGACTTCCTCTATCCCCTTTGCGAGCTTGACGGGGAAGGAGGTCTTAAAGCCATAGCTTTTCAGGGCGTCTATTACGTCCCAGTGTGTTTTGAAGTCCACTCCCTCAACGAGCCCCACGCCCCATGTCACGAAGTCCAGCTTTCTCCGGGCAGTTATGTTGGGGTCGAGCTGCCTCAGGGAGCCGGCAGCGGCGTTCCTGGGGTTCGCGAAAAGGGATTCCCCCCTTTCCATCCTCTCCTTGTTGAGCTCCTCGAAATCCTTCTTTTTCATCAGAACTTCGCCCCTAACGTCGATCCTGGACGGAATGGGCCACCGGTCTGTAGCTATCAGCCTCAATGGAAGGGTCTTTATGGTCCTGGCGTTGGGGGTCACATCCTCTCCGACGACACCGTCTCCCCGCGTCGCTGCCCTGGTAAAGCGCCCCATCTCGTACACCACTTCCATCGAGGTCCCATCATACTTCGGCTCAGCCACATACTCAATGATCGCGTTCTCAGGCAGGCTGAGCGCCCTTTTTATCTTCCTGTCGAATTCTCTGAGCTCGTCAGGATTTCGGGCATCTTCCAGGGACAACATCGGCATCGCGTGGCGGACAGCCCCGAATTCCTCCCTGGGCGGCGCACCTACTCTCTGGGTGGGAGAATCGGGCGTTATGAGGTGCGGGAACATGGTCTCCAGCTCCTTGAGTTCCCGCATGAGTTCATCGTATTCCTCGTCCGAAATAACGGGGTCATTCAAAACATAATAGCGATAATTGTGGTAATTGATCTGTTCTCGAAGTTCCTCGATCCTTTTCCGGGCCTCTTCTTCGCTCAGTTTTTTCATGGCCGCACCTCCTTATGGATGTATTTAAATTAAGCCCATAACCCTCCTTTTGTAAAGGCCCGGGCGCGCTTCGCCGCTGTCGGAGAGCGGACATAAAAGGTCCCCATTATAGTTGCATCACCGGCGCCAGCCCACGGTTTCCCTCTCCTTGACAGGCGAAGCGCGCCCGGGTATAATACCCACCAAACGGAGGAAGTTGCGGATATGGCAAATGTTAACAGGTCTGCTCGGAAAAGGGTGAGACAGGCAGAGAAGAGAAAGCTCAGAAACAAGAGCTACAAATCTTTTGTCAAAACCCTTACGAAGAAGTTCAGGGCCGAAACCGACCCGGAAAAAAAGAAAGAGCTTTTATCCCTCCTTTATGCGGCCCTGGACAAAGGCGTTTCGAAGGGCATTTTCCACAGAAACACCGCTGCTCGCAGGAAGAAAAAAGCTGCCCTTTTGTTGAAGAAGTCCTTGGAAGGATAGAGGGGACTTCACCTTCTGGGGTGGTTTTCAGAGTGGGCGGATAGCTCAGCCTGGTGAGAGCGCCTGCCTTACAAGCAGGAGGTCGGAGGTTCGAATCCTCCTTCGCCCACTCAGTTTTTTCTTCATTTTCAACGATTTCAGGCAATTTTCCGGCTTTCTCATATTTCCATTATTTCCCCTAATTTACCTCCATTTTGGATGATTACCTGTGACAAATCTGTGACAATTTTACTTCAAAAACTCGGGGTGATCTGTGAGCCCTGGGTTCAGATTAGCCCTTCCACATTATCAGTTCGTTCCCCGAAACTTTTCGTGTTCTGAGCTGCGGTACTCCTCGCGGCTTTCCTGAAGCGGGAATTTCGAAATGGGCGGGCTCGGCGGAGTGAGAGACCTTCCCTGGAGCCGAACTCTCGGGAAATCGCGCACAGGGAAGTAGGGGAAAACTTTCTTCTTTCTTTCCCCCGGGGATAGCGGAGCTTCTCCGTTAGAAGCATCCCGGGAAGGGCGTGATACTTGCAAAAGGAGCAGGTGAGGATGTATATATTTTGACTGAACGGCGTCAAGATAGAGGCCTCTATCGGGGGGCCGGAGGGAAGTCGAATATGTAGTTCTGGAAGCTATAGGACAGGCCGGTTGGCCTGCCTGTAGTGGCCTTGGAGAAATAGTCGTGCGGTAGTATGTCAAGGAGGAGTGTTCAGGAATCATGGTTTTGTACAATAATTGGTTGATAGATGGCACCTTTGCTGAGCAGGGTGTATATCAGTCTAACGAGCTTTCTTGCCGTCAA
>JAGGUL010000110.1 GCA_021158525.1 Candidatus Hydrothermota bacterium
GCCCCTTAGATCGGGCTCAAGCTTCTCTTGAGGCCGCGATATGCCGAGGGATAGCAGGATGTCATCGGGGCTCTGGGCGAGCATGGCGCCTTTTCTTATGAGGGAGTTGGTGCCCAAGGATGCCCTCGAATCAACTGGCCCTGGAAGGGCAAAAACCTCCCGCCCCTGGGTCTGCGCCCAGGAAGCAGTATTAAGTGCCCCCGACCTCCTCCCGGCCTCGATGACCACCAGAAGATCGGCTATCCCGCTGATGATCCTGTTTCTCCTCAAAAAATTATAGGGATAGGGCCTCGTCCCGAAGGGAAATTCCGTCAGGAGGGCGCCTCCTGAATGCACGATGTCCTCGAAGAGTCTCCTGTTCTCCGGGGGATAAGGGCGATCGAGCCCGGAGCCGAGAACCGCTATTGTCCTTCCGCCAGTCCTGATCGCAGCAACGTGAGCCTGAGTGTCTATACCGCGGGCCCCGCCCGAGATGACCGGGCAACCCGATCGGGCAATGGCCTCGGCAAAGCGATCTGCCTGCTTGAGCCCGTAGGAAGTGGGCTTTCTCGTTCCCACTATCGCCACTGATTTTCCCTCACTTCTCAGATCGCCGACCACAAACAAAAGGGGCGGAGAGTATTCAAACTGACGAAGATTAACCGGATAGGCATCATGCAGATAAGTAACGACGGCAGCTCCGCGCTCGCGGGCGATCCCAAGCTGCCTCTCTGCCTTTCTCAAGTCGAACCCAGCGATCGCTTCCCCGAGATCCCGATTTTTCAGGTGCTTTGCATTTTTAAAAACTTCCCGGGGCGATCCGTACTCGTCGCAAAGGGTTCGAAACTGAACCGGCCCTATTCCACGTACCATGTAAAGTGCCATCCACCACACCAGCTCATCCTGCATCGCAAAAGGGATTATAAAAAAGCCGGCAGAGAGCGTCAAGATTCCTCTGCCCTTCCGGTGTTGATTTTGCTCTCCCACTGCGTTATTTTCTATGATAAATCATGGCAATTTAAGGAGCCATTCTTTGCAAAACCGTAAAGCAAGGAGAGTGACCATGAAAGAAGCAGACCTGATAGTCGAGGGGGGCTTTGTGCTGCCGATGAACAAGAAGGACAGCGTCCTGAAAGACACATCGGTGGTCGTAAAGGACGGGGTAATAGTTGATCTCCTGCCCGTTCAGAAGGCAAATGCCATTTACTCGGCGAAAGAAAGGGCCGGAGGCTCCGATTATCTTGTGATGCCCGGTTTCATAAACACCCACACCCACGCGGCAATGGTCGCCTTTCGCGGCCTGGCAGACGATCTTCCCCTGATGAAGTGGCTTAAAGACTACATATGGCCTCGAGAATCGCGCTTCGTGACGGCCGATTTCATAAGAAAATCCCTGCCCCTCGCCCTGGCCGAGATGATCGCCTCGGGCATAACGGCCTTCGCCGACATGTATTTTTTCCAGGATGTGGCAGCGGAGATCGTCAGGGAAGTCGGACTGAGAGCGGTGCTCGGGGAGGGCCTGGCCGATTTCCCGACGCCTTCCTTCAAAAACCCCGAAGATGGCCTCCGATTCAGCAGGAAATTCATCGAAGACCACAAGAAGGACCCCTTGATCATCCCTGCTCTGGCCCCCCATGCTCCTTACAGCTGTTCCCCTGACCTGCTGAGAAAGTCCTATGAACTCTCCAGGGAATATAACGTCCCCTACCTGATCCATGTGGCTGAGACTAAGGACGAGATAGAGGAACTCCGATCAAAAAGGGGACTGACCCCGATAAAATATCTCGATGAATTGGGCGTGCTCTGGGAAAGGACGGTCGCCGCCCACATGATATGGCTCGGGGAAGATGAGTTCGAAATAGTCAAAAAACGCAAAGTCGGCGTCTCCCACAATCCCACCAGCAACCTCAAGCTCGCTTCAGGGATAGCTCCTGTCCCCGAATACCTGAAGCTGGGCGTGAAAATCGGCCTCGGGACAGACGGGACGGCATCAAACAACGATCTCGATTTCACCGACGAGATGCACCTTGTGGCCCTGATACATAAAGTCCACAGGGGCGATCCCACCGTCGTCAAGGCTGCCGAGGTCGTCTACATGGCGACACGCGGCGGGGCCGAAGTACTCGGCATCTCTGACACTGTGGGATCTCTCGAAAAGGGCATGAGCGCCGACATCATCGTTATCGACCTCAACCGTCCCCACCTTCAGCCCCTGTATGAGCCTTTCTCCCACCTCGTCTACGCCCTGAAAAGCAGCGACATCACCCATACCATAGTGAGGGGACGGATACTTTACGAGAAAGGATCGTTTAGAACGCTGGATATAGAAAAGGCCCTCTTCGACATGAGGGAACTTCAGAAAAAGCTCAGGTGACCTCGCAGGAATTGGCAAAAACCTAACTTTTGTGGAGACATATCGAGAAATTGATTAAGTTGCAAGTTCGAACACTATCGAGTAACCTAAAACATCATGGTTAAAAAAGAACCGCCATTAATACCAGACGGCGCAAGGCTTGAAGCTCTGTTTAAACTGGTCTATATGCTGAATCCCAACATGGAACTCGACGTGGCCATTGATCTGGTCGTGAAAAAAGGCGTGACGGTAATTCCTGCTGAAAGATGCGCCGTTGTTTTCTTCGATGATAGGGGAAAACTCCAGGAGAAAAAATATAACCTCAAGGGCGGCAAAAATGTCGATATATGTCACAGCATCATACTCAAAACCATAAAGAGGAGAAAGCCCATCCTCGTCATGAACGCCCTCGAAGACAAGGAGTTCAAGAAACATGACAGCGTCCGAAGGCTCGGGCTTAAATCCATCCTCACCGTTCCCATCGAGCTCGAGGGGGAATTCCTCGGCGTGGTCTATGTAGACAACAGGGCCCTCGCCGGAGGATTTTCGACGACCGATTCCTATTACCTGACAGCCCTGAGCAACCTGCTTCTTCCCTATCTCAAGAGAGCCCGCAGGGGCGGGGCTCTCGACCTGGGCAAAAACGGTTTTCTCGACGCAAATCCGACAGATTGCCGCTTCGGCAGGATGATAGGGCGGTCGAAGATCATGGCCGAGCTCTTCCGTTTCGCGGAGAGCGTCAAGGACTCAAGGTGCCCTATTCTCATCACCGGGGAAGAGGGAACGGGCAAGTCGACCTTTGCAAGAAGCATCTACGATGCGAGCGGCATCTATAAAAAGGGATTTTTTGTTGTGGAGACCGAGGAACTCGAACGCGATACCATGGACAGCTATCTCTTTGGAGAGCAAGGTTACTTGAGAAAAGCCGACGGGGGAACGGTCTATATCAAAGAAGTCACCCTCCTGCCACTGGATGCACAGCGAAGCCTCCTGAAGGTCATCGAAAAAGACCCCGATCAACCTGTGGATTTTGACGTGAGGATAATAGCCTCCACCTCAAAGGACATCTGGAAGGAGGCCTCCGAGAGGAAATTCAAAAAGGCCCTTCTGAGCCGTCTGAGCGTCGTCCACATCCACATCCCACCACTACGGGATAGAAAGGGCGACATCCCGCTCCTCGCTGCTCATTTTCTCATTTCCTTCTGTGAAAAACACGGCAAAAATCTGAAGGGTTTCACTGAGGGGGCCATGGAAAAAATGCGTCTCTACACGTGGCCCGGAAACGTGAGGGAACTGGAAGAAAGGGTGGAGAGGGCCTGCTTCAAAGCATCACCGGGAAGTTACGTCACATCCCACGATCTCGGATTCGACGCCCCCGTCGTGGACCATTTTAAAACTCTCGAGGAATTCGAGAGGGAGTACATCAGCTCGATCTTGCAATCAGTTGGACACAACAAGAGCCTTGCCGCCGATGTCCTCGGAATAAGCCGCCGCACCCTTTATTATAAATTGCGAAAATACGGCCTCACCTGATCCTGAATTGACACAGGAGAACCCTCTCTTTATTCTTTTCAGATGAAAATCACACCTATAGGCGCAGCCAGGACCGTTACGGGGTCCATGTATTTGATAGAATTTAATGGCCACAAGCTTCTGCTCGACTCAGGCCTGTTTCAGGGAGAAAAACATATTGAGGAGCTGAACGAGTCGCCCTTTCCCTTCGATCCCAGGGAGATCGAAAAGATAATAATAACCCACGGACACCTCGACCACATAGGAATGCTGCCCCGGCTCGTCAGGGAGGGCTTCGAGGGGGAAATAATTTCCACCGCTGCAACGAGGGACATAGCCGGCATCATGTTGCTGGACGCCGCTCACCTCCAGGAGGAAGAAGCGAGGGCCTCGAAAAAGCGCTATGAGCGAAGGGGGATCGAGCCCAGAGAGCCGCTCTATACGGTTGAAGATGCCCTGCTGACGATGGGCCTCTTCAGAAAAACCCTGAAATACGGCGAGGAGGCCGAATTATACCCCGACTTAAAAATAGTCTTCAGAGATGCGGGCCACATACTGGGATCGGTCTTCGTCGAGATGAGAGCACGCGAAAAGGGAAGGGAGCTAAAAATAACCTTTTCTGGCGACCTGGGAAACGTGAACAAACCCATAGTGAGGGACCCCGAATCTCCCAAATTGAAGGATTCCGACTATCTCTTTATCGAATCCACCTACGGAGACAGAGAACACAAATCTGTTGAGGAATCGGTCAGGGAGCTAAAAGAGGCAGTTCTGAATACCCTCGAGCGAGGCGGCAACGCGGTCATACCAACCTTTGCCTTAGAGAGGGCACAGGACATACTCTATTACTTCAGGGAGCTGGTGGAGATCGGTGAGCTCTCCGACCTGAACGTATTCCTGGACAGTCCCCTCGCCATATCGGCGACCAGGATCTTCAGGGCACATCCGGAATGCTACGACGACGAGGCAAGGGAACTCCTCAAGAGGCACAGGGATCCATTCACCTTTCCTGGCGTCCACTTCACCCGTTCGGTGGAGGCCTCGAGGGCCATCAACAACATAAAGAAAGGGGCCATAATCATGGCTGGCTCCGGCATGTGCACGGGAGGAAGGGTCAAACACCACCTGAAACACAACCTGTGGAGGAAGGAGTGCAGCGTTATCTTTGTCGGATATCAGGCGAAGGGAACACTGGGCAGGAAGATCGTCGACGGGGCGAAGGAAGTCGAGATCTACGGAGAGGTCATCAGCGTCAATGCGGAGATATACACGATCAACGGGTTTTCTGCCCATGCCGGCAGGGATACACTGCTCGACTGGGCCTCACATTTCCACAAGGACACAACCATCTTCACGATGCACGGCGAGGAGAGCTCCATCGAGGCGCTAGGCCGCAGCCTGTCGGAGCTCGGCTATAAAACCCACGCTCCACAGAGATTAGAAACCTTGGAACTATGAAGGCTCTCCTCTTTACGGGCAGGGGGGTGGAATTAAGGGATAAACCCAGGCCAGCACCTTCAAGGGGAGAAATCCTCCTGAGGGTAACGGCAGCTACCATCTGCTCTTCGGATCTCAAGATAATAGAGGGCGTCAAAAGTGCCAAGCCCGGGGTGATCCTCGGGCATGAGGTAGAGGGGATCGTCTTCCAGAATCTCAGCGACAAAACAACGCTGAAGGAAGGCGACAGGGTTGCCGTGTTCCCGAGCATCTTCTGCGGAAAGTGCCATTATTGTCTTCATGGTTACCCTCATCTCTGCCTGCATAAGAAGACTATGGGCTATGTCTTCGACGGCGGCTTCGCCGAATACCTCCTGATACCATCTCCGATGGTCGAAGAAGGTGCCCTTTTAGATGCAGAAATAATGCCCCCGGGATATGCATCGCTTCTGGAGCCACTGGCCACCGTACTCGCCTCGGTAAAAAGGGCAAACCTCAAAGGAGACGAGACGATCGCCATCTATGGGGCCGGGGCCATGGGTCTCATGCACATCCTCCTCCTGAAAAGCCTTTTCGGCGATGCCAGGATCATCACGGTGGAGCCCTCCGAGCTGAGGAGAAAGAGAGCACTGAGTTTCGGCTCAGACTTCGCTCTGGATCCCTCCGACTTGGAAGAAATCCTGGAGCGAACGCAGGGCCTCGGCACCGATGTCTCATTCCTGACAACAGCGAGTCCCGCGGCCCTTGTTTCTGCAACCAGGCTTACTAAAAAGAGGGGCAGGATCGTGGCTTTCTCGAGCTACAGGCCCGGATGTATCCCGTCGGAGGTCCTGCAGGAAATCCATTACGGGGAAAGGGTAATCCTGGGTGTACACAGCGCCCCTCTCGAGATCTTCAGAGAAACGGCAGAGGTCGTGATTTCACGGGGAGTTTCGCTGGAAAGGCTGATAACCCACCGATTCGGCCTTCAGGAATACAGGGAAGCCTTTGAGACAGCCCAAAAGCCCGAGGCTATAAAAGTAGCCTTCCTGCCCTGAAAGTCAGTACTCTCCCCTCTCGATTCTCCTTAAAGGCGCATAAAACCTGAAAAGGAAAAACAGACCTATGAAAAGGAAGAGGAAATATTCCCTCCTGTCACGTGCCCAAAGGGCCATCAGATATCCGAGAAAGGGATAAAACAGCGACGGGAGAAAGAAAATCGGCGCCAGATAACGGAGAAATGCCGGCTTCCTCGATCTCATTATCCCGACAAAATATAGAAAGGTTCTGGTGATGAGAAAAAGCACGAAGGCGAGAAGGAAAAAGGCAACCCTGACGATGCCCACATCAAAAGGGGGAACTCCGGAGACATTTCTGAACAAAAAGAATAACATAAACCCATTGAGGGCCAGCGAGAGGAGGGCTATCGTCCTGACCATAAGGGGCAGGCTGTCAGAATTTTCTATAAAGGGCTATGGCCGATCTTCCAGAAGGATTTATTCTTATATCGAAGTTAAAAGAAGAAGTCTCAGAGTCTCCGAGCAATCGGGAGCTTATGAACGCATCGACGGCAGAGGCGATGTGGTTCACGATAATGAAGCCAAGGGTCACTTCGGCCCTCTGCCTGGTTATCCGGGAAGCCTTTCTCATGTCCTGAAAATGAAACCACTCGGCCTTCGAGGGCCAATTCCAATCGCCAGAAACAGCGTGCTGTTTGACATAGATCTCCTGACTGTCTGGATTATCGGGATAATAGCTCCTGGCCTCCCTCCAGAGTTTTTCAATGTAAACATCCCGGTTCATGTTGAGCTCGATGGCCTGCCAATAATCGCCGTCTTTCCTGTCGGGATCGGCGCCACACTTAGAATAGGCATAAATCCTGTAATCCTCATCGAGCCTTCTGGCATGATATGTAAAGCCCGCGTAGGTCAGCCACAGAGAAACCTCCGCCGCCAGAAACCCGTAAGCCCTCGTCTTGAGGCCCAGATAATGCTCGCCGCTCCCTGGAAGGATCAGCGAGGAAAGCCCCGCTTTCCAGGGATTTCCCCGCCCCATGAGGATAGCGGGGAAAAGCACCAGCATAAAAAGTCCTGCTCTTTTCATTTTGCCTCCTTAAAAATGTTAAGCTAAAATCTCAATGTCGTCTTATGATGGCGACGTCGATTATCCTGTCCCCGGGTTTAACCCTCATCAGACGGACTCCCTGAGCCGTCCTCCCGAGCACCTTGATCTGATCGGAGCGAAGCCTTATCACCTGCCCGTTTTTGGTGAGGATGATCACATCGTCATCGCCGTTTATCGTGCCCAGCTTCACGAGAGAGCCGGTCTTGGGATTGACTCTCTGCACGAAAACCCCGAGCCCGCCCCTCTTGAGCGTTCTGATCTCCCCGGGATCAAACCTCTTGCCGTACCCTTTCTCCGTCAAGCTCAAAAGGTAAGACCCCTGCTCGACCTTGACGAGGGAGACCACTTCCTCCCCTTCCCTCAGCCTCGTTCCCTTAACGCCCCTCGCCTGACGTCCCATAGCCCTGACGTCTTTCTCACTGAAACATATGGCCACGCCGCTCGACTTGGCCAGGATCAGCTCATCGTTTCCTTCGGTGAGGACAGCTCCGATGAGACTATCTTCTTCACCTATGTTCACCGCGATAACGCCGTGCTTCCTGGCATTCGCGAACTGACTGATGTCAGTTTTCTTGACGATCCCTCTGCGGGTCGAGAGGAAGATGTATCGGCCCGGCGAGAAATCCTCGAAGGGTATCATGAACAGGATTCGCTCCGACTTCTTGAGGCTCAACAGGTGAAAGATGGGCCTACCCTTGGCATGAAGGCCGCCTTCTGGTATCTCGTAGGTCTTGAGCCAGAAGACCCTCCCCCTATCGCTGAAGAGCATGAGATAGCTGTGGGTATTGGAGCTGACCACAGCGATCGGGAAGTCAGTCTCGTAGGTCGTGATGCCACTCTTGCCCGTGCCTCCTCTCCCCTGTTGCCTGTAAGCCCTGACCGGCGTCCTCTTTATGTACCCCTCGTAAGTCAATGTCACGACCACCTCTTCCTGCGGAATCAGATCCTCTATCTCGATATCCTGGGGTTCCTCCTCGATTATCTCCGTTCGGCGACTATCGGCGAATTTTTTCTTGATCTCCTGAATCTCTTCCTTGATGACCTCCATGAGGAGCGTCCTGTTCTGCAGGATCGCCCTGTACCTCTCGATGTCCTTTATCAAAGAAGCGTATTCCTCCTCGATCTTCGTCCTCTCGAGCCCTGTGAGCTGGTGGAGCCTCATCTCCAGAATCGCCTGGGCCTGAACCTCGGTGAAATCAAAACGCTCAATAAGGCGAACCTTGGCTTCTTTGGGATCCTTTGAGCTCTTGATCAGCTGAATTATCTCGTCGATGTGATCCAGGGCCTTGAGGAAGCCCTCGAGAATATGTGCCCGCTTCTCTGCCTTCTCAAGCCTGTAGCGCGTCCTGCGTGTGACAACTTCTTCCCTATGGTTCACGTACTGCTGAAGCAGCTCTTTGAGGTTCAGGATCCTCGGCTCGCCGTCGACCAGGGCGAGCATTATGACGCCGTAAACCACCTGAAGGGGCGTGTGTTTCAAAAGCCTGTTAAGGATAACCTTTTCCTGAGCGCCTTTCTTAAGCTCTATGACTATTCTCAGCCCCTCCCTGTCCGATTCATCCCTCAGGTCGGCTATTCCCTCGATCTTCTTCGCCCTGACGAGCCCCGCTATCCTCTCTATTATGAGAGATTTGGAAATCTGATAGGGTATTTCCTTCACGACTATGCTGGGCGGCCTGCCCTTTTTCTCCTCGAATTCGATCTTGGACCTGACAAGCAGCTTTCCCTTGCCGGTCCTGTAGGCCTGAACTATTCCTGACCTCCCTATGATCTCTCCGCCCGTCGGGAAATCCGGTCCCTTGACGAACTGGAGAAGCTCATCGACGGAGGCATCGGGGTGATCGATGAGATAGACGAAGGCATCGGCAATCTCTCCGAGGTTATGGGGCGGAATATTGGTGGCCATGCCCACGGCGATACCCGAACAGCCGTTGGTAAGCAGGTTGGGAAACTTGGCAGGAAGCACAACAGGCTCTTTCAATCTGCCGTCGAAGTTGGGCACGAAATCGACGGTGCCCTCATCGAGGTCATCGAGGAGCTCGACCGCAACCTTAGACAGCCGCGCCTCGGTGTACCTGTAAGCAGCAGGAGGGTCTCCGTCGATCGACCCGAAATTCCCCTGCCCTTCGACGAGCGGATACCTGAAGGAGAAATCCTGGGCCATCCTCACGAGGGCATCGTAAATGGGAAGATCCCCGTGAGGATGATATTTACCTATAACCTCCCCGACCACAGTGGCGCATTTCCTGAAGGGCCTGTCAGGGAAAAGCTTGAGATCCCTCATAGCGTAGAGGATCCTGCGCTGCACAGGTTTCAGCCCATCCCTGGCATCGGGCAACGCCCTTCCCACGATCACGCTCATGGCGTAATCGATATAGGAAGAGCGCATTTCATCTTCTATGAGGGTCTCGACAATGCGACTCATCTCGTTCTCTGTGTAATTATAAGGGATTTAAGGGCAAAAGGGAAAGGAATCGTTAGCGACTCATCTCCCTCGCACATTTAGAACAGTACCGAGTCCAGGGTATGAGCTCCAGCCTCTCCTCCTCGATGGCAGCGCCGCACTTCTCGCATATGCCATATGTTCCCCTGTTTATTCTTCTCAAGGCCTCCTCTATCTCCATTAAAGTGGAAATGTCTCTCGAGGCCAGTTTGGATTTCAGATCCTCGGTCAGAGAGATGTGAGCCCAATCCTCCAGATCCCTGGGCTCACTCCAGCTCTCCCCGATTCTCTCTTCGTCTTCCTTCTCCGACTTCAGGTTTTTCAATATTCTCTTCTTTTCCTCGAGCAGCATGTTCTTAAAACGCTCTATATTTATGGTTTTCATAGTGCCTCCTTTGAACGGTCATCAAGGGGACAGATTAAAGCAAAGAGCGTGATATTTCAAGAAC
>JAGGUL010000039.1 GCA_021158525.1 Candidatus Hydrothermota bacterium
AAATGTGGAAAACTTTATCGGTGGTCTTTGAGTGGGGGTGTGTTGTGGTATTGGGGAAGTAGTTTTTCCACAGGAGTGGAATGTTACTACTACCTTAAAAACCATAAAACATAATATACGAGGAGGTCAAAAATGAGAACTCTGGGCTCTGTGACGTTGATACTCATCTCGATAACAATTTTGTGGAGCGCGAACTGGACATACGAGGTATTTTCCCCAACGGGTGGAGTGATAAGGGAAATAGCCGCCGACACGGCGTCTCCGGAAAATCCCATCGCCATAACTGATTATGACGCTTATATTTACGGTAACCAGGGATGGGAGCTGCGCGACGATCCGGAGTATCTATCGCCCATCGCGATCGCTCCCGGCGACGGGGACAAATTTACCCTGATTTCCCACGACGGCAACATCTACTACAGCGCTGACAGGGGAGACCACTGGGTTTCTGTGGCCAGCTTCTCACATGTGGATGCCCTCTCAGAGGTTAGAGGCGAAACCCTCTTTGTCGCCGCCGATTCCTTTCTCTACAGGAGCACGAACTCCGGATTCAGCTGGGAGTCAATCAGCTCTCTGCCTTATACCGTGACGGCAATTGACTATTTCGGCTCCGGTGGTAACCCGCTCTACCTCGGTGTCGTCGTCGAAACCGGCGAAAGAGACACCACAGTTCTCCTCAAGAGCACCGACGGCGGACAGAGCTGGGTAAGGATCTTCGTGGAACCCGATTCCATCGATATAGATTGCATCACCGACATAGAATCGGCGCCCGACTCGGCGAACCGGATCTTTCTGTGCCTGGGTATGGAATCGGGGCCCACAATGAATCTACTCTACACTCCCGACGGAGGCGAGAACTGGTACCTTCCCGCCGAGGAAGTGCCAGGGCTCATCCTGCCCTCCGATGTTGAGTTTCTCTCCAACGACACGGTGCTGGTTGCATGCATGTACACTCCCGCCATTTACAGGGGCGTCTGGACCGGAACATCGTGGGAATTTACGAACGTCGATTCTTCGGCGAATTTCACCGATATCCATGTCTGCGGGGACATAATCTACGCCGCCAGTGATCAGGGCGTGTACGTATCTGCTGACCGCGGAAATACCTGGGAAAGGATGAACGCAGGCCTGCATGCTTTTCCGCTTCACGAGCACGCGACAATCACCAATTCGGTCGGAGATAACATCATCTATCTGGGCGAATTCGGCAGCTCCATATACTTGACTCACGATGGCATGAACTGGGAAGAAAAATTCCTGCCGGGGCTGGTTTTCGCCGACGGGGGCTATATCTCGCCCTCAAATCCCGAAATCGTGTACATTTGTGGGATCGGTGTGGACATCACGGATTCGAGCTGGGCTTTTCACTCGGTCTACAGAAGCGAGGACGGAGGAGAAACATGGGTTCCTGTCGACACGTCCTATACCTCGCCCGATTCCCTCGCTCAATTCGAGAAAATCCTGGTATCGGCGTCAGACCCATACGTCCTGCTCGGGCTCTATTGGGATCCCGAGGAAGACAGAGAAAATCTATACCGTTCAACGGACGGAGGACACAGCTGGACTCCCGTCCTTGAGGGAGTAGATGACTTTCTCCTCGGCACCGATACCGTTTTCACGCTGAAGGGAGGCTCCCTGTGGGTCAGCCTCGACACGGGCGCGACCTGGGCATCGCTCGCGGAAATCGACTGGCCCTGGGATATGGCCTACGATCCCCATATGGCCTGTGTATACGTGGCTGAATACTTCGGCATCGAGAGGATCGGCCTGGACGGCCAGAGGTACACCATACTGGTGGCTCCTTACGGCGGTTGGGAGGATGTGTCGCTGGCCGTGGCGGAAAACAGCGTACTCTATGTTTCTTACAATTCCTTTGAGGGTCCCAGTTGCCTGATCAGGCTCAGATACGGAGATGAATTCCCCGAAGTGGACACCCTTGATTTCAGAACCGAAAGGGGCATCAGGGTTATGGACGGCGCCATCCTCCTGTCGGAAATGGGGAGAGGCTTCAGAAAAAGCACAGATGCATACCTCGGCCTGAAAGAGGAAAGAGAAAGGGGCAGCGGGGCGATCTTCTCTCAGCCCACGTTTCACGGCCGACGTCCGGTGCTCACTATAAGCTGCGGAGATCCCGGTGACTATCAGCTTGAGGTTTTCGATATAGCAGGCAGGAGAGTACTCAGCAAAAAGATCAGGTTGAACGAAGGGGTCAACAGGGTAGAGCTCGGGAGGGACCTGCCTTCTGGCCTCTACATCGCCTCTCTCAAAGGCAAAAAGACAAAAATCAGAGGCCGTTTCATCGTCATCGGGAAAGGACGCAGATAGAAAAGATCTTGAGCTGAAGAACAACGCCGTCCGACAGTCGGGAGTGACGAGCTGTCATCACAGCCCGTTACACCAGAGCAGTTGAAAAGAGCCTCAGAGGGCATTATATTATGCCCAATATGTGGGCCCTATCTGCCTTCACTCTGTTTCTGCTCGCATACTGGTTAAAGGAGTACTTTGACCACAGAAACAGCCTGAGAAAAGTAGAACTCCGCGTGCATGTCAACGGCACCCGAGGCAAATCTTCCACAACCAGGCTCATAGCCGGGATGCTGCGTGAGGCGGGATACAAAACCGTGGCCAAATCCACAGGAACGGAGCCGAGGGTGATCTTCGACGATGGTCGGGAGGTGCCCGTCATCAGGCCCGGCAGGTCCAACATCATCGAACAGGTCAGGGTCATCAAATTCGCGGCGAAGACAGGAGCCGACGCCGTCGTCCTGGAATGCATGGCCCTGAGGCCCGATTTCCAGATAATGGAGAGAAAGATGATAGAGCCGACCATCGGCGTCATAACCAACATAAGGGCAGACCACCTGGACGTGATGGGCCCTACCGTTGAGAACGTGGCAAAAGCCCTCTCCGGCACGATCCCGCATAACGGGCACCTTGTCACGGCGAGTCGGGAATTCTTTCCATTTCTGAAAAAAGTGGCCGAAAAGCGAAACACGGTCGCTCACCTCGCCGACCCGGAGGATGTATCCGACGAGGAAATGAACGGTTTTTCTTACATAGAACACAAGGAAAACGTGGCGATCGCTCTCAAAATAGCGGAGATCCTGGGGATCGACCGCGGGAAAGCCCTTCGCGGAATGTACAGGGCGAACCCCGACGTGGGAGTCCTGCGTCTGTATGAGGTGCACGAGAGGGGGAAAACGATCCGCTTTGTAAATGCCTTTGCCGCCAATGACCCCGATTCTCTGGGGATCATTTGGAACCTTGTGAAAAATCAGGGGAAAAAGAAAGTCGTCCTCATGAACTGCAGGGACGACAGAATAGACCGTTCGAGGCAGCTCGGCGAGTTCCTGACAAAACTGGAGCCCCAGCCTTACCTCTGCATAACGACAGGGGCCTTAACGAACGCCTTCATCAAAAGCGCCATCGCCAGCGGCTTCCCGGAGGAAAGGATCCTCGATCTCGAGGGCATCCCTCCCGAAGAGGCCTATGAGATAATCGCTGAAAAGGTCGAGGACGGCAGCTTGATCTTCGCCATGGGAAACATGGTCACCTATGGCGAGAGGCTCGCCGAGGTGTTCAAAAGAAAGGCGGAGGAATAAATCGTCATGTTAGCCCAGGCTGTCGGCATTGGAATCATATTCAGTCTCCTGCTGACCGAGACCGTCGGACTCGCGGCCGGAGGTATTGTGGTACCGGGCTACATCGCCTATAACCTGCATCACCCATGGAAGATAATCGTGACCATCTTTACTGCCATTCTCACCTGGTTGCTTGTCCGCCTGATCTCCAAAGTAGCTCTGATATACGGCAGAAGGCTCCTCGTCATCTCCATTCTCATCGGCTACATCCTCGGCCACATCTTCCGGATCTTTCCTCCCCTGACGGTGGGGAAACACCTCCTCGACATCGAGGCCATAGGATATGTGATCCCGGGACTGATAGCTTACTGGGTTGAGAGACAGGGTCTTATAAGCACTCTCCTCATGATGCTCATAACTGCATCCCTCGTCCGTCTGATATTGACGGCTGTTACAGGAGGTGTGATCATCCCATGAAGTGGAAACCTGGAAGAATTCCCGACGCAGTTCTCTTCGTGATTTTTATTATCTCCGTGGCTTTTTTTGTCGCCGTTCTCCTCTCGGAATCGCCGAGAAAAGCCCCCTATTTCGACGAAAAATTAAAGGCGAGCCAGATCATGGACAGGGCCATGGCCCTGATCAAGGAGGAGAGGCTAAAGCTGGGGATACCCATCGATCCTATTAACGATCCGAACGGCACGGGACTTATCGGGCATCAATTTTCTCCAATAACCTCAGAGAGGGGCGATCTCGAGGAAAAGCTGACCTCCACAAATCCCAATATGGCGGCCTTGATGGTGAAATACCTGGAAAAACTGAAGCTGAAAAAGGGCGACGTCGTGGCTGTGGGCTGGACAGGCTCCTATCCCGGGCTCAACCTCGCCCTCCTCTCTGCCCTCCATTCCATGGAGATCGAGCCGATCATAATAACATCCCTGAGCTCATCGATGTGGGGAGCCAACGACCCCCAGTTCACCTGGCTGGACATGGAGAGGATCGTTCAGAGCGTCCTGCCCTATCGTTCGGCCGCAGCCTCCATAGGAGGTAAAGACGACATAGGAAGAGGGCTCTCGCCCCGGGGAATCGAGCTCCTGAAGGAGGCGATCGAGAGAAACGGCGTATTGTTCCTCTACGAGGAGGACATCTCGAAAAATGTCGAGAAAAGGCTCGCGATCTACAGGGATAAAGCCGCAGGAAAGCCGATAAGGGCTTACGTGAATATCGGTTACGGCCGGGCCTCTCTGGGACCCCTCGAGGCGATAGAATACATAAGACCGGGAGTTAACCGCCGCATCAAAAAAGAGCTCCTTCAATGGAAAAGCGTGGCAATCGAGATGTTAAAGGATAAGATCCCCGTTCTGAATATAGTCGACATCAGAATGGCCGCGGCCAGGAACGGTCTGCCCGTGGCCCCCGTGCCCCTGCCGAGGCCGGGAGAGGGTAAACTCTTCTACGAAATGAGGTATTCGCCTCTTCTGGCCGGGATACTCGCGGTTATACTCGCCGCAATCCTCTTCGGTGTGGCGAGTTTTAACCTGACAGGTTACCTTATAAAGAGGAGAGGAGAATCGTGAGGAAGGTCTTCGCATTGACGATGGTCTTGCCCCTGCTGCTCGCAGCACAGGGGGTGAAAATCACAGGCAAGCAGAAAAAAGTCAAGGTAAAAATACTGAAAGAGATCGAGAAGGAATACATCCTTCTCGAAAGGGGGAAACCCCTCAGTTTCGAGGTAGAAGGCCCCGCTTTTCTAAGGGTCTATACCAGGCTCGTGTATCCCGAGAATGCAGAGGGACCCGCTATTTACAAATTGATCCTGGAGGAAGACGGCAAACATGAGAAAATAATAACCAAGGAGACGGAGCTCTCGCACAGAGCTTCTTGCGACGGCAAAAAGCTCGGAAAGTGGAGATCTTTCCTGATCGAAGTACCTCCAGGGAAGCACACCTACCGACTCGGCATATGGAAATCGCCTTCGCCGGAAGTGGCAGTGAGAATAAAGAAAACGACCCCGCCGGTGTGGAAGGAGCTCCCGCCTCTCAGGCCCTTCACCCTTCTCACCGCCTATGAAAATGAGAAAAAGACGAGCTACTATCTTCTGAAAAAAGATGAAAGCCTAAAGTTCAAGCTTCAGGGACCAAGGAGAGTGAAGCTCCTGGTGAGGCTCAACTTCGACGATACGATGGGAGAAGAAGCTGGTTTCACTGTGGTCGTCAGGGAGGGCGAAAGCGAAATTCAGAGGGCATCCTTCAAGAGCTACCGATCGGAACTGGTGAGCTGGAAAGAGAGAAAGGACCTGGTCCCCGGGAAGGCCGAGACCCTCTACCTCGAAGTTCCCAAAGGAGAACACACCCTTGAAATAGAGCTCCTCGGGACTCTGGCCCGATCGGCCGGAGTGCGCCTTCTGGTTCCCGAAATAACAGGTGAATAATGAGTCTCGCGGCGATTTTCCTCACATCCGTGATCATATCGAGCGGTGGATGGTGGCCAATCCATCCGCTGCCCGGATTTATTGCCAGCGTCTCCGTGGATTTTACCTATGACTCAAATCCCTTCCGCTATTCGGATTCGGACATAGATCTCTTTGACCGCGGAGCTTATCCTTACAGGTTTCCCTTCAAAACACGGGACGATCTGAAAATAAGGACCCGCCTCGACATCCGGCGTCTCAAGGGCAAAGTCGGCCTTCGCTTAACCCTCGCGAACACAGCTTACCTCTCCAACAGGGAAAAGAGCAGCGTATATCTGGGAGCTCTTCTCAAATACAGATCACTCTATCTTCAGGCCTCCTATCTTCCCGACTTCCTCATAAGGTATTATCCGGACTATGACTCGGGGTCAACGGTCTATCTCCCCTGTTATTACACCGAAGCTAAGGCCGAAATCGGAATTGTGCCCCTCAAAAAGCCATTGAGGATCACGGTTTTTGGCCTCGCCGGCAGAAGGGTTTATCCCGATAACTTCAGGGAATATGATACAGGCTTCCTCGGAGCAGGCCTGCGCCTCAAGAAGAAACTGGCCTCAACGGAGTTGAAAGTATCCTATACCTTTGACAAGGGGTCTGCACGGGGTTACGACGAGGAAGGCGAAACGAGGGAGAATTCCGACGACGCCGACATATCCTACCGCAGGCACACTCTCGCTCTGGGCATTGACAGGGATTTCGGCAGTTTCTCCCTCGCCCTCACGTACAGATTCAGATCGAAAGAATTCACGGGAAATGACCTATGGCACAGGGACAGGACGGACAGGGATAACCGGTTTTCGGTGACGGTAGAAAGGCCCCTTAATAACAGGCTCGCGCTGAGTGCAGGCTACACCTTCGAGATAAGATCCACCGATTCGCCCTACTCGGACTCCATAGAGGAGGTCAAAAGTTACAAAAGACATCTCTTTGGCATTGGCTTCAAACTCACAATTTAGGAGGTTCAGATGAAAAAGCTCATATTTTTCATAG
>JAGGUL010000109.1 GCA_021158525.1 Candidatus Hydrothermota bacterium
AGATCCACCGATTCGCCCTACTCGGACTCCATAGAGGAGGTCAAAAGTTACAAAAGACATCTCTTTGGCATTGGCTTCAAACTCACAATTTAGGAGGTTCAGATGAAAAAGCTCATATTTTTCATAGTCTTATTGCCGCTAATATCGCTCATGTCATGCCACGAGAAGGGACTGCTACAGCCTCCTTTCACTTACATCATGAGCCCAGAGGACGGCGACACGCTTCACACCCCCTGGCCCACTTTCTACTTTAAATCTCTGGATGGGGCTGACGGCTATCATCTTCAGGTAGACGACACAACTACTTTCAAGACGCCGATCAGGGAAAATACACAGATACAGGACACCTTTTATCAGATACGGGATAGCCTCAGGGATGGGAAGTATTACTGGAGAGTCAGGTCGAGGGAGGGCGGCCTTTACGGGCAGTGGAGCGAGGTGCGCAACTTCTACATCCTCACGAATCCCTATGCCGTCACGGGCTATACCAACGTGATCGGCTACGCGAGGGACGTATGGGTCGAGGGGAACATGGCTTATGTGGCGGCGAGCGAAGGCGGGATTTCCATCTTCGACGTGGCCGATCCCGATGCTCCTCTTTTCGTCTCACGCTGGGACGATACGCTCAAACAGTACGTCGCCCGGTCCCTGTTTAAGGAGGAAGGTAGCTCCTATCTCTATCTCGCCGATGACGACGGCGGGCTCGAGATGCTGAACGTGGCGGAGGTCGATTCGATCTACTTCCTGTTCAACTCGTGGAACAGAAATTGCGAGGACGTGTGGGGCACGAAGCTCAACGACACCCTTTTCCTCTTTGTGGCGGACAGGGACGACGGGCTTTATAGCTTCAGGGAGGGTCCTAACTACCTCGTGGAACTCTCCCACATCAGCACCGAGGCAGAGCTCTACGGAGTTTATGTAAAGGACACCCTCGCCTATCTCGCCGTGGGAGAGCTGGGGCTGGAGATAGTCGATATCTCCGATCCACTGCACATGACACCAGTTGCGACCCTGCCCCTTGTTGGCAGGGCGAGGGACGTGAAGGTCATGGGGGATCTCGCCTTCGTGGCCTCGAGCACAGAGGGGTTACACATAATCTCCGTCAGCGACCCCTCTTCTCCTGTTCTGCTCGCGACCATTGATCTCAGCGGATACTCGATGAAAGTGGCGGCGGCGGACTCCGTTGTCTTCGTCGCCTGCGGTTCGGGCGGGCTCCGAATCGTGGATGTGAGCGATCCGTCGGAGCCGAAACTGATCGGACACGTCGATACGGGTTATTCCTATGGCGTGTTCATCAAGGGAGATTACATTTATGTCGCTTCAAGGGAAGGTTTATATACCGTAAGGAGGATCTTCTGACATGAAAGGCACAATCGCGATGTTTTTCCTTTCCGCCATTTGCACAGCGTTTCTCTACGGCGGAATGTCCATAGAAAGCTACACTTCCACAAGACTTGTCCTGAGGGCGGAGATAGACACATGGAATCTGAAAGATGGCCGACTTAGCCTGGAGAAAACCGGCGGAGACATGCTCAGTGTCCTCATCGCAGTTCCCGAAAGGGGAAATCCTCAAATTCGCCTCGAGGTCAACGAAAGAAGAGTCCTGAATGCACCTAAAAGTGCTGGAGGTGCGACTTTAGAGCTCCTCGGACCCTTCAGGTTCAGGGATTTCAATGTGGCTATCCTGAACTTCAGGCCCATCGAGAGGGAAAAGGAAACGGCCTATCTGATCACGGACGCACGAATAATCATCGACTTTCCCGCGCCACCGACGACCAGCCGGGAGCCCTCGCTCACCTTTTATCCCCTGTACCGCGGGACAATCCTGAATTTCGGACAGGCCTCGCAGTCCATTAGAAGCTACCGCAGGGGAGGAATGCTCATAATAACACACGACGACTTCTACGATGCTGTCCTACCCCTGGCAGAATGGAAAAATCTCAAGGGATTCAGCACTGAAGTGGTCAAGCTCTCACAGATAGGATCGAGTCCCACCGCCAACAACATAAAGAATTACATACAGAACTATTACGAAAGCCACGACCCGAAGCCCGATTTTGTTCTGCTCGTTGGGAATAAGAACTACATACCTAGCTTTACCTACCAGATGGATATAACCGATCATCCTTACTCTCTCCTCGAGGGGAACGATTACTTTCCCGACGTCATAGTGGGAAGGCTATCGGTATCCGATCCCTACAAGGCAGAGGTACTCGTCGCCAAGATCCTCGGATACGAGAAGAATCCCTACCTCGGGGAGACGGCATGGTACAGAAGGGCCCTCATGTCGGCGGGGATCTACGTGAAGAATTTCGAGGAGGTAAATACGACAAAACTGACAAAACTCTGGGCCAAGGAGAAACTGGAGGAAATGGGATACGAAGTAGACACCGTCTTCGGTTACGAATCCGGCGGCGGCGGGACCACCGAAGACCTCATGAACTCCATAAACCAGGGCGTTTACATAGTGAATTACAGGGGCTGGTCCAACACGCTGGGGTGGATATATCCGTCCTTCCTCACGGGGAACATCTTATCTCTGGAGAACGGCTGGAAACAGCCCGTCATGTTCAGCATGACCTGTGGAACCGGGAATTTTGCCAGTCCTCCCTGTTTCGGTGAGGTCTGGATAGGCGCAGGATCGCCCGAAGAACCGAAGGGCGGACCGGCATTTTTCGGCCCATCGGACCTCCTTACCCACACCCGCTGGAACAACGCCATCGACGTGGGAATCTTCCAGGGCCTTCTTCACGAGGGAGACAGGCTGTTCGGCCAGGCCACGACCAGGGGCCTCTTTGAGCTCCTGAGGCAGTTTCCCGGAAGGACCTCTCCCTACGACTCTTCGGGATGTGTCTTTTATTTCTACGTGTATAACATACTGGGCGACCCATCGCTGGAAATCTGGTCCGACGTGCCCAGGGACATATCCGTGGACGTTCCCGAGGCTCTCCCTGTCGGTTCGTCTTATATCACGGTAACGGTGAGCTCGGGAGGCGCTCCCGTAGAAGGAGCTTATGTGAATCTGGTAAAGGACGACGAGGTTTACGCGGGCGGGCTCACCGATGAAAACGGGACCTTCTGCGCCCCGGTGGAGACGCAAACACCCGGAACTCTCCAGGTGGTGGTCTCGGGCGCCGATGTCGTGCCGGCCATAGAAATGATCCCCGTGGTCTCTCGGGGCCTTTACGTGGGTTTCGAGTCCCTGAATTTAAATGACGAAAATGGAAACGGCGACGGCGTTCCCAACCCCGGCGAGACCCTTGAGCTCGAAGTTACCCTTAAAAACTACGGCTCAGACCTGACTGCCAACGATGTCTCGGCCGTCCTCAGCACTCCCGATACGAACATCACTATCCTCGATAGCGTTGCCGATTACGGAGATATAAACCCACAGGCAACGGCTTCTCCATCAGCTCCCTTCAGGGTCTCGCTCTCGGGCGCGATCCCTGACTCATCGCGGGTTCCCTTCGAGCTCAGGATTCAATCTGGCGACAGCCTCTTCGTATCGGGCTTCGAGATAACCGTCCTCGGGCCCGATCTGTTCATAAAGGCGATCCAGATCGACGATGAAGGAGACGACGGATACATGGATCCCGGCGAGAGCGGCGATCTCTTCATATGCCTGGAGAACAGGGGGAGTGCCCCGAGCGGGGCCTTAACGGCCTATCTCCTTCACGGATACATGGGCTTTGAATTCGTCGACTCCATCACATCTTATGAGAACATCGATCCTGCCGATACCGCCTCCAACACGGCGCCCTTCTCCCTGCACCTCTCCCCCAACGCTGCCCGCGGGAGAAGGGCAAAGCTGTACCTCAAGCTGATCGGCGAGACCGGTTATACGAGGACGCTG